>JASHQN010000009.1 GCA_030039135.1 Thermoplasmata archaeon
AGGGTGGTACGAGTTCTACTGGGAGCCGATGCAGAAATACTTCGCCGAGGACGGCGGCACCGCCCCACGCCGCCGAACTTCCCGAAAACGCCGGACCAAGGCTCGGTAGCCCACTCGCCTTCGGGGGTGGGCGGCGCGGGCCCTCTCCCCGTCCCGGCGCGAGACCTCCTTTCGGAGGGCCTCGCCGGCCGCGGCCCCGGCAAACGCCGGCCGACGCGCTGCCCCGGCGGATCGGTGGCTCGGTCCGGACGGCTCGCTTGCTTAGCTATTTATCCCTATTCGTGTGTATGATTAGCTACGGTCCGCCGCACGGCGGCGGACCGGCCGAAGCAGGGAGGGACCGAGATGCGGTGGACCCAACGTGGACCACAGCCGCGGCTCCGGTACCCGCTCGGCGATTTTTCGACTGCGGCAATTTCGTCCGCTAGCCCCGCCCGGGACGACGGCTGGCCCATGGAGCGTACCGCGATTGCCTCGCGGCGCGCGCCTTCCGGTCGTCGGCAGGGCGGATCGTGGCGCTGACGGACATCCTCCTTGACCTGTGGCCGGCCGGCGTGGCCGCGCTGGGAGCGACCGCGGCGTTCTGGTACGTTCGTGCTCGCTGGTACGTCGCCGTGCCCCCGAACCGGGCGCTCGTGCTCTTCGGGCGTAACTCCAAGCGTCGACCGGGCGACCTTCGCGATCGCGCGGGAGACGTTCGCGTAGAACGACCACGGGTGGTCGTCGGCGGGGCCGCGTTCGTCGCACCGTGGGACAAGGGAATCGGGCACCTTTCGCTCGACCCGGTGTCGGTCGATGTGACGATCCGCACGATGCATGCGCTCGAAGCGAGCCGCGCGTCGGGCTGGGAGGTCCGCCTTCAGATCCAGGCGCGGGTCTCGACCGACCCCGGACGGCTCGCCGCCGCCGCCGAAACGCTGCTCGACAAGTCGGAGCCCGAGGTCCAGGCCATCGTCCGGCAGACCGTCGACGGCGTGGTGCCGTCGATCCTCGCCCGGTTGCGACCTTCCGATGGCGAGCCGGACTGGGACCGCCTCGGTGCCGAGATCCAGGCCGCCGTGGCGGCCGACCTCACCCACTGGGGGCTCGCGATCCGCACCCTATCGGTCACCGAGCTCCGCCGGATCGCCCCGATCGACCCGTCCGCAAGCCCGGGCGGCCCGAGGGCCGGAACTCCGGGCGGATCCGCCCAGCGCCTCGGACAGCTCCTCGACAGCTTCGACACCCGGATGACGCTCGCCGAGCGTACGCTCGGGATCCTGGCGGACGAACTGGATCGCGTGAGCCCGCGACGCGCGGGGTCGGCAGAGGTGCCAGCGATGGCGTCGGTCCTCGATCTCTCGCTCGGCAGTGGGCTGGCCGAGGGCGCCGGACCCTCATCTGCGCTCGAACCCAACCTTCACGAATCGATGGGGGGCGAACCTTCGCCCCGATCCCGCCGGTCGTCTCGCGACGAGGCGGAGGAGGGCGGTCGCAACCCCCGCTCCCTATCGGGATAAAAACACGGAGAAGTGAAACCATGTGTCCGGCAGCGATCTTGGGAGACCGAGCGTGCGGAAAGACGACGTTTCTGGGACTGCTCTACGCGGCGCAAGTGAAGTACGGAACGCGGGTGCTCGATTCGTTCCGGTTCCACGCGCCGCTCCAGTCCCTGCGACTGATGAGCCAGGTTTACGAGGGCATGAAGGACGCTCGTTTTCCGGGCGCCACCCTCAAGGACGAGATGACCGAGATCGGTTTCGTCTTCGGATACCGTAAGCCCATCGCGGGCCGGCTTCCCGCGGCGCTCAAGGACAAGAACTGGGTGAATCCGTTCGCGAAGCTCTCGTTCGCGGCGTACGACGTGTCGGGAGAGGACGTCCAGGAATTCATCGAGACCGGCGTCGCCGCGAGCCCGATCATCCAGCAGCTGCTGAAGAGCCACGTTGTCGTGATCCTCGTCGACTGCAGCAAGATGACGACCGAGATCGACTCGCCGACGTTCCGGCAGATGCTGAAGTACGACAGCGAGGTCGCCTCGCTGCTCGTCTCGCTCCAGACGTACAAGAAGCAGGAGTTCTCGCGGATGAAGACGCAGGGGCTCAGCGTGGGCAACCCGGTCATCTACCCCGCAATCGTGCTCTCGAAGTTCGACTGCGTCCGCGACGAGGTCCTCGTCAAGCTGGGCCTCCACCGCGGCGTTCCGCCGGGGGAGCAGAAGCGCAAGCGCAAGGAGTACGCCGAGGCGCTCCTCCGTGTGTTCATGCCGCAGACGCTCTCGCAGATCCGTGGCGGCAAGGTCGCCGGGGTCAACTTCGACCAGGCGGCCTACTTCTTCAGCTGGGTCCGGACGGAGACCGCGGAGGCCGGCATGCAGCCGGTCGGAGCTCCTCGCATCGTCCGTAAGGGCTTCTCCGCCGACGGAGGGGCCGAGCCGGACTTCTCGTACGACGACTACGTCGCGTTCATCGAGCACTTCCGCGATGTCGCGAACAAGGTGCCGGACGAGATCGTCGAACAGACCGCGCTCCAGGCCCCGCCCGCGGCCGCGGCCGCGTGAGCCCGCGCACCAGGAACGGCGAGGACGAACCCGGGGGGAGGCGACCAGAATGGACGACGGCACGAGCCTCAAGCTGGAGCACTGGATCTACGGCGCGAGCCCCGAGAAGGGGTACGGCACCAAGGCGGAGTCGAAGGACCTGAACGGTCCGCTCTACACCCGCTACCTCGAGAACCACTTCACCCCCGTGCGGGTCGAGAAGACCGCGAACGGCGGGACGATCATCGACGCGCGGATGGTGCACCCGGCGCCGGCGAACGACGAGATCCTCCTGTCGATCCTCGGACGAGGGGTGGCCGACGAGTACAATCGGCCCACGATCGCCAATCACACGATCGTGATCCCAGCGGCCCCGCTGCGCTCGGCGCAGCTGACGCTCTTCGACGTGGAGGCGGCGGTCCTCGACTTCGACCGCAAGAACCCGAAGGCGGGGGGGAAGATCGACCCGATCGCCGTGCCCCTGCGCCAACCGTGGGAGCCGCGCGAGCCGGTCGGCGGAGGACTGCGCCGACTGATCACGAAGGCAGCGGTCGACACGCTCGCGAGCCGCTTCCTCGCGGATCGCCAGGGCCGCACCCTCGTCCTCTGCCGGGGCAGCACGAACCAGTACCGCAACGAGCTCCTGTACCGTCTCGTCGAGCTGCTCAACGCGGGGAAGGAGATCCCGCTCTTCCCCGCGATCAGCGACGCGCCCACGCTGAGCGCGATGAACCACTTCCGTCTCGCGATCTCCTCCCGCGGCGTGCGCGCGGACGGTTCGTGGACCCTGCTCGACGCGAGCATCGACGCACCCGCCCTCCCACCGGTGCGCGGAAAGAGCCCGCTCTACGCGCGGATCGCCCAGGCGTTCGCGATGGCGTAAGCGGCCCGCCGACGGGCCGCCTCACCCCGAGCGCGCCCCGACGCCGGAGGGTCGACCGTGGGCTCGGCGCTCGTCGTGGGGGACATCGGCTCCGGGCTCACGACGTTCGTCGGCCTCCTCTACACCGCTCAGCTGCGCCTCGGCACCGAGGAGGCGGACGAGTTCCGCTTCTCGGCGGACCGCGAGACGATCCGGCAGCTCGAGGCGATCTACGGCGAGCTGGGTAGCGGGCGGTTCCCCGAGCGGGACGTGAACTGGGAAGAGCACCCGCTCTCGTTCCTCTTCGGGTTCCGCAGCGGCGTCCTCGGCGGGCTCCGGCCCGGCAGCTCGGAGGACGAGGACGGGTTCGACACCGTTCGGGTCCAGGTCGGAGGCATCTCGGCGCAGGAGATCGCCGAGCTCGCCCAGCACGACGCGATCCTCGAGGAGTCGACGCGCCGGCTCCTTCGGAGCCGGGTCGTCCTCCCGCTCGTTGACGCGTCTCGCCTCGTCGCGGATCCGGAGGACCCGCTCGCGGCGGCGCTCGTCCGCTACGATCGCCTCCTCGCCTCGACGCTCGGAGTCGTGGCCCGGTTCATCGGGGCGGAACGGAGCCGAAAGCTGCGACGGATGTACCCGCTCTTCGTGGTGACGAAGTTCGACCGCTGCCCTCCCGCGACCCTCAAGCTCCTCGGGGCGCCGGCAGCGGCGCCGGCCCAGTGGCCGAGCGAGGAGCGCGAAAAGGTCGGTCGGGGAATCCTCGAGCGGTTCCTCCCTCAGGTCAGGAAGTTTTTCGAGGGAGCGTCCCGCGCCCGGGACCTGCACATCGAGGACCCCCGATGGTTCTTCAGCAGTCTCGCGTCGACCGACGGACCGCAGGGACCGCGGATCGCGCGTCGATCTCGCGTCCCCATCGGAGCGTGGGAGCCGGAGTACCCGTTCGAAGAGTACCGGGCGCTCATCCTGGAGCTCGGGCGACTCGCGCGACGCCTGCCCCGCGCGGAGTCGGGGCCTTAGGTCGACGCCTGAGCGCGGAATCGGAACCCGTCGTGGTGGCTGCCTTCCCGCACGATCGTCCAGCCGCGGATCGTCCAGCGCCCATCTTCCGGATGCCATTGGGGATCTCCCTGGACCAGCTCGCTGAGCTCGGCTTCCAGGTACTCGTGGTCCGTTGCGACCTCGGGGGCGAGCGATCCCTTCTGGAGAAGGGCGGCGAGAAGGGGAAGACCGGCGGGACGGCCTCGCCATCGGACGGACACGAACGCCTTTCGAGCCTCGCCGTCCTCCATTAAGAGCTCGCGGAGCGCGCTATACGCGGGGCGGCTGCGGCAGTCTTTCGGGGGCGGGTCGAGCCGCTTGCGCTCGCGCCGGCGCTCCTCGATGAGGCGCCGCCAGACGGCGGGTTCGATCGCCTCCGCCTGCCAGACCGTGGTGAGATCGATCTCGGCGTCGTCCGTGACGTCGGACGCACCGCCCCCGGCTCGACCGGGCTCGCCGCTCGCGACGAGTCCGCCGTGGGCGGAGACCCGTTTGGCCGGGCGCCCGGCGCCCAGGCTGTACGCGAGCGCCGCACCGGAGGCTCCGGCGATCGGCGGGCGAAGGACGAGCTCGTCGCAGTCGGGGTACCGGTTCGGGTGCAGCACGATGAACGGCCCGGTCTCTGGGGCGTTGAAGAGCGCCGCGAGGGCATCGTTGATCGTCGGGACCTCCCTTCGGACGGCGAGCTCGCTCAGCCGGACCATCGGCAGCGGGGCGTCGGGATCGCGCGGGTGGGCCGCGAGATCGTCCAGGATCGCCTGCGCGACCTCGGCCACGATCTGCTGGTGCGCGGTCCGGCCCAGCGCGTTCTCCGCCGTCCGGTCCCGGGCGATGCCACGTCGGAGCTTCGCCGCGAACGACCCGGACCGGATCGCGTGTTCCCGTAGCACCCAGAGTCGGCGGTTGATCCAAGGCTGAAGGCGGCCGCCGCTGACCCGAGAGTCCGCGAAGAGACCTCCCCAGCGCTCGGTCATGTTCGTCGCCCACGCCGCGTCCAGCATGCTCTCCCGGTACCAGTGCCGAGCCTGGTCCCGGAGGAAGGCTCCCGCACTCAGGGGATCGTCGATCTCCTGCTTCACTCGGAGCATGAGCTCCTCGGCCCGACGGCCGATCGTCGCGAGCAGGGCTGGGTCCGAACGCGCCGCGTCGACCGCCCCGGGGAGATGGAGGGCGTTCAATCGTTGGATATCGAACCGCTCCGCGGGATCCGTTTTCAGGAATTCGGCCACGGAGGGTGGCACGACCAGACCTCCGATCTTTCGGGCCGAACCGGCCGCTGTCGGAGCGTCCACCGCGCCCGTGCCGTAAGCTTCGATCACGACGCGGGGGACACCGTCGGCTCCCGGATTCTCGACTGTCGATGCCCCTTCTTGGTCGAGGAGGGGAGCCCGGGATAACTCCGATCGGCGGGCCTTCCGAGATTCCTCGATCCGGGCACGCTCGAGCGCTCGTCGCTCTTCGCGCTCCCGAAGGATGTTGTCGGCGTCCGAGTCGTCCGACATGGACAGGGGCGAGCTCGCTCCCTATCGAGAAAATGTGGCGTTCCCGGGCATTAACCGTTGTGGCACGGGCATTCGGTGGGGTCGCCGGGGCTCGGCGCCGTATCCCAGAATGTCACGAGCCAGATCCCCCCTGCCCGCGCTCCGCGCGGTGCGTCAGCGCCCGACCTCAGGCTCGGGGAGATGGCGGACCCAAGACCTCGGCCCGCGATCAGCACGGGACGTAGTCGAAGGCGAGTCCGCTCCCGTAGCCCGACGACAACGCGGCCAGATCCTCGACGTAATAGGTGCCCGGAAGAGACGCAGTGTACGTGTAGTTCACGAGCGCGTTGACGCTCGCGTCTGCAAGCTCAAAGACTCCCCCGTATTCGAACGGCACCTGGATGCGGAAGAACTCGGATTGCGCAGTCCAGACGAGAGGGGCGCCGTTCGGACAGTTCGAGCTCTCGGACGCCGCGATACCCGAGTATCCGGCGGAGAATATCACCGAAGTGTTCGCTCCGCCGAACTGTTGCGGGAGCCCGCGGTCGGAGTAGTTGGACGGCGGATAGAGTAGGTAATCCTCGCTGGAGAGCCCGAGTCCTGTCGTCTCGGCCACGAATGGGCCGGCACACGGCGCGTCCGAACCGGCGCCGGGGACGAGCTCGGAGCGGGCGTGATAGACGAGCCAAGGCGTCGCGGCCGCAAACACGTTCGTCGTACCGTTTTTCGCATAGGTCGTCCAGGTGCCCCAGCCCGTCCCACTTGGATCGATCGTGGTCCACGACCCCGAAGCAAACCCGCCGTACGGCGAGTTGATCACGAGCGTGGGGGTCCACAGGGTCTCGTTCACCACCATACCCTCCGGTACGCAGGCGAGGTGCGCGAGTTCTCCGTAGGCCGTTCCGAGCGAGGGGGCGGAGTAGATCGCCAACGTAACTCCCATCGCGATCAGCACGACGCCCGAGGTGCGACGAACGGCCCCGCGGTGGAGAACTCGGGCCGGGGGTGCGCCGACGATACCCGCTCCCTCGGGTAGCGCTGCCGCCGTCGGCGATCGGACGGACGTCGCAAGAGCGGCCTCGCCCCGGCTTTCGATGCGGCGATAATCCAGCGCAAGCAGACCGAATGCCGCGGACAGGAAGAGCCAGCCGGGCACCGTGGCGAGTGAGAATTCCGGCGAGGCTCCGCCCAAGAGGTAGAGCGTCGTCGAGAACGGCGAAGACCCAAGGTACGGCGTGGCGACGATCGCGAAACTGAACCCGGCCCCGACCACGAGGAGGGCCCAGGCCGATTCCGTTCTCCGGGGGACAGCGCGTTGTGCGAGGACCCGGCGCAGGGTCCGGTGGAACAGTGCGACGAGCACAATCGTGGTGAAGAAGAAGACCGCGAGCAGCCCGCCGAGCGATGCGAACGTACCCTGGGCTGAGGCGATGAACGCCGCAGGGGTCGGAGGCGGAGGGGAGGGGGGGTTGAGAAGGATGGCGATTGCTACGAACGGGAGGACGAAGTACAGGATCGTCGCCACACCGGCACCTGCCATCAGATATGCGGAGTTGCGAATCTGTCGGAGCGAGAGATCGGGCAGCGCTCCGACCGAGCGACGGAGCTCGCGGTACCCGGAGTAAGCGAACGCCCAGGCAGCGACGGCCAATGCGGCGATCGCAACCACTGTGATCAGGGCGAGGGAATCCATTCCGGCCCCGGGCGCGCTGGATCCATAGGCAGTGTTCCACGGCGGAGGAGCCAGCGGAGTGGCTTGCGCGGACAGGGTCACTGAGAAAGAGCTCGACGGAACGACAGCACCGAGGGTGGCCAGGAGCAGCAGCGCCAGGGTGAGTAGCGCGGCGATCGCACACGAGATTTCTAAGTCACGCACGGCGGCTTGGAATGCGCCGGGAGCGACGGATTTGGGTGTAACTTCCGTCGATGAGTCTGTCTTGGGGCGTTGGGGAGCGGCGACCTCTGAGCTATCGTGGGGCCGTGGCGATTCTGCCCCCTCGGATTGCGTCCCCTCGGTCATGGGCACGCCCCAGCTCCGGTCGCTCGAGGGAGTTCCCCGCTGTCGGATAAAATGCTCGGTTCCGGCCCCTCCCTGCCGCCGACGCCCGCTCAGGGGGGCCCGTGGCAGTGGCCGCTCCCGGCCAAGGAAGAACTGCAGGAGGCGGGTGGGCGGGCGGCCTCCTCGGGACGAAACCGTTGGGGCCTCTGAGTTATACTGCAAACCTATATGCCGCAGTCGGCCTCGCGGGTCGGCGAGGGTGCGATATGCAGGGCAGAACGCTGGTCGCCGGTATCGCGATGACCATAGTGTTTGTGCTGCTCGCCTCGGGCGTCGTCGCGCCCGGTACCACCGGCGCATCGACCGCGGCGCATCTTTCCGCGAAGTCCGGGGGCCCCGCGCCGTCCCCTTCCACGACCGCCGCCGGAGCCGCCCGTGAGGAGACCGTGCTTCGGGAGCTCTCCCACTCGGGGATTCCGGCAGCCGATATCC
>JASHQN010000010.1 GCA_030039135.1 Thermoplasmata archaeon
AGGTCGTGGGGCCGTCCCATCCCCCTCCAGTCCTCGATGTCCCGCCGCGCCGCCGGCCGACGGGCCCAGGCGAAGTTTCCCGGCGATCGGGGGACGGCCTCCCAGCCCTCGAACGCGACCGGCTTTTCCTTGGGGGTCAACCCCCATGCCGCGTTGAGGGCGCCAATGGATCCGTACCGGCTCCGCAAGAAGTCCCGGAGCGTGGCGGGGGCAGGTGCGGGACGGGCGCTCTCCGTCGCTCGGCCGCTCAGCGAGTCGGCTTCGTCGAGCACGATGAGGGCCCGACGCGCAGCGCTTCCTTTCGGACCCTCCGACAGCGAGTGACTGACCGAGGCACGCCCCGCGACCCGCTCGATCGCCGCCTCGTTACGCGCGTCGGAAGCGTTCATCTCCACCGCCGACCAGCCGAGGTCGTTCGCGAGGGCGAGCGCAGAGCTCGTCTTGCCGACCCCGGGCGGGCCCATGAGGATGGCCGCGCGCAGGGTCGGGGGTGTTCCCTCCTTCCATCGGTCCGCCCACGCTTGGAGCTCGGACCGCGCCCGGGCGTTCCCGATCACGTCATCGAGACGAAGGGGCCGCAGGCGCTCCGCGAGAGGAAGGCGGGGCTCATGCGCCACGACCCCCGAGGGCGGCGGCCTTTAATGCGTGGCGGCTTCGTCCCCGCTGCCGGGCGCACGGGACACTTCACGATAGCGGCGGGGGAGGCCACCACCAGGACAGGGACCGGAGGGATGGATGGAGGCCGCCAACCCGCACCCGGACGTGGGCCGCCGTTCGCTCGTGGGCACGGACCGGACGACGTCGGTCCTCGGATTCGTCGTACGTGCCTCCGTGGTGGGCGCGGCCGAGGGCGAAGAGCGCGTCGTCGCCACGCTTCGCCAAGCGCGTGGCCGAGGCGTCTCGACGTTCCAGGTCCCCGCCGACCCAGGCGCCGCGCGAGCCGAGCGCTGGCTCGGGCTCGCATTCCCGTCGCCCGATCCGGATCTCATCGTCCTGCTCGACCGCTCGCGGGAGTCCCTTTCCCCGCAGGCCCCGGAGGCCGAGCTGAGGGAGCCGGCCCTCCTCGAGGAGCGGCTGCGGAAGTCTCTCGAGGTAAGCGCCACCCGGCTCGGTCCGAACGCGGGGATGCTCGTGCACTGGGTCGGTGACGACGCGGAGCCGGCGGCGCAGGGCGAAGTGGCCGCCGTCCTCGAAGGGTTGCGCCGCGACGGCCGTATCGTGGGGTGGGTGCAGGGGCTGCGCGCGGACCGCGCCGGCCCTCTCGAGGGGATTCCCGACCGCGCGACGCTCTTCTCCTGCCCCCTTTCCCTCCTCGACCGGCGGCAAATCCCCGCGCTCTCTGAGCGCGCGGCTCACTTCCCGACCGGCGTGTTCGCGACAGACCCCTTGTCCGCGGGGCGGCTCGACGGGAGCGCGTTCGCGGCCTCCGTCCTCGACCGCCGCCCGGCTGCCGGCCCCGCGGGGGTCCGAGAGCTCCACCGGGAATTCGATCCCGTCGTCCGACTGGGCTTCCTCACCGAGCGTCGACAGCGAACGCTTCTTCAAGCGGCGATCGCCTTCGAGCTCCGATGGCCCTGGGTCTGCGCCGTGCTCCTGCCGGTGCCGTCCCCCGAGCGGATGGAGGAGCTGCTCGGCGCCGAACGCACCCCTCCGATTTCTGACGCAGAGCTCTCGCGGATCGGGGAAGAGACGGCCTGACGGCTCGATCGGCCACCGGGCCAACGGCCGTCAAATACCGGTGGTCGCTTCAGGCCCTTGATGATCGCGATCGGAGGAGCCGCGCCGACGTTCGTGGGCACCACGGCATCGGGAGAGAGGTTTGACCTCGCGAGCCTTCGGGGACGACCCTTCGTCCTGTACTTCTATCCGAAAGCGAACACCACGGGATGCTCGATCGAGGCCCGAGGGTTCGCCGAGCACTATCCGGAACTCACGAAGGCCGGCCTCGAGGTGATCGGCGTCAGCGTCGATTCGGTGGAGGACCAGAAGGACTTCGCGGAAAAGTGCGGCGTCCCGTTCCGGCTCATCGCCGATCGGGACCGTTCGATCGCGAAACTCTACGGCGTACTGAGCGTGTTCGGCGTCGCCAAACGGGTCACGTTCTTCGTCGGAGCCGACGGCCGGGTCCAGGATGTCGTCCAGGGAATGCTACCCGGGCCCCACCTCGCGCGTGCGACGGAGTGGGGACGGAAGTCCTCCGCTCCGGCCGCGCCTGCGCGAACCGAGCCCTGACGGGGTCGCTCGGACCTTCCCTCCCCGGGCCAAGGGACCCCCGGCTCAGGGCGGAGAGAACCCTCTAAACGGGCCGGGACTACGGGAGCCGGGGGCCTCCGTGAAGATCCAACAGGTCGAGGCGATCGAGGTTGCGGCGCCCTCGGACGAGCTCTCCTCCCCCTGGAGCTCCACGGTCATCCTCGTTCGGGTGACCACGTCGTCCGGTGCCGTCGGTTGGGGCGAGGCACCGACCACGTTGATGACGCATCCCGTGCGGGCGAGCGTGCCGGAGGTCGGCCGCTTCTACGAAGGACGCGAGCTGCACGACCATGCGCGGGCGCTCCGCGAGTTCGAGCGGTACTCGTTCTACCGCTCCCGCTCGATGGAGGCCACGAGCGCCCTCTCCGCCGTCGACATCGCGTGCCACGACCTCCTGGGTCACGAGCTCGGCGTACCCGTCTCTGCGCTGCTGGGGGGAGCGATCCGCGAGAGGGCTCGGGCGTACTCGAACGGATGGTACGCCGATTGCATCGAGGCCTCGGAGTTCGCCGAGAAGGCGAGCGCGATGGTCCGGTCCGGCTTCGGCGCGCTCAAGTTCGACCCGTTCGGCTCGGAGTACCGCACGCTGTCGGACGACGGACTTGACCGGGCCGTGGCGCGCGTTCGGGCGGTTCGCGAAGCGGTCGGCCCTGGCATCGACCTGCTCATCGAGTTCCACGGCCGGTTCTACCCGGAGGCGGCCGTGCGGGCTGGCCGCGCGCTCGATGAGTTCGGTCCGCGCTTCATGGAAGAGCCGGTGCTCCCCGAGTTGTGCGACGCGCTTGCGGAATTCCGGCGGAAGGTCCGGACCCCGGTGGCGCTGGGGGAGCGGCTCCTTACGGCCGCCGACTTCGAGAGCTTCCTCGCACGGGGACTCGTTGACATCCTCCAGCCCGACATCACGAACTCGGGGGGCTTCACCTACGGTCGAGAGATCGCGGGCGTAGCGACCGCGCGCGGAGCCCCGGTCGCGTACCACAACGCCTTCGGTCCCGTGCAGACCGCGGCCTCCCTTCAGATCGACGCGGTGCTGCCCACGTTCTTCCTCCAGGAGAGCTTCGAAGCGAGCTGGCCCGAGTGGAAACGGTCGCTCGTCACCGGCTACTCGATCGAGCGGGGCGAGTTTCCAATCCCGACCGGGCCGGGGCTCGGCATCCACGTGGACGAGGCCGCCGTAGAGCGCTTCCGGTCGGACGCGATGGACACCGTCGGGCCGGAGCCGCCATGGGTGATCGCTGGTACCTGGGTCCGGCGCGCGTCAACGGCCCCCGGTGCGAAACGAGAGCGCACCCGACGGCGCTGACCGGAGCGACCTAGCCCGTCACCAGACTACGCCGCCAGCCCTAGCAGGGGGAGCTCGCCGTAAGGGTCAGCGCATTGAACGTGACGTTGAGGCCCAGGGATGCGCCCGCGCTGTTCGGCGCGGTGAACGAGAGCTGGAAGAAGACATCGTCCGAGAGCGCGGGAACGATCACGGGCGTGGGGTCCGGATTCGGATGGCATCCAATGAGAGTGAACGGGGGCGCCGCGATGATCGAGTAAATCGTATGGTTCGATCGATCGACGTTGTTGAGCGAGACGGCGATCGTGAACGAAGCACCGGGCGAGACGTGGTACGGATAGCCGTTGGCGACGCCGGTATAGTTGAAGGGGCTCGGACCGAACCAGGGGTCGCCCGAGGCGTTCTTTCCCTGCAGGACGTTCACCGTGACCTCGGTGACGGTGACCGGCGAGGGGGCTGGGGTACCGGGCAGGACGAGGACCCCGGCCGCGATCAGCGAGATCACCACCACGAGCACGAGCGCGCCGGCGATGACGGCGAGGGTCCAGATCTGTCGAGCCTTGAGCTTCACGACGGTTCTAGTGCGATCACGAGCGTTGGCGCGGCCTCACGAAGTCGGCGGGGCGAGCGAGTACACGGGGATCGTCGCGAGCAGCGTGCTGGGATTCCCCGTGTACGTCAGGTAGATGGTGCAGGCCCCCTGGGTCGTGAAGCACCAGGGCGGCGCGCCGTGGTAGTCGTCCGCGTCGAGGCACGGGCTCGCCTTGGCTCCGCAGTCGGTGTAGTCGAGCGGGTAGCCACCGTTGTGGATGTAGAGGAGGAAGGTGTCGCCGGCCTGGAGCGTCACGTTCTGGGTGCTCACGGGGACGAACAGTCCGAGCCGGTTGTAGAGCGTGCCGAACGCCCCGCCACCGTATCCGCCGGCGTGGAAGCTCGCGCACCATCCCAGCGTCGGTGCGTTCGGCGAAGGCTCGCTCGTATCGCCCGGGAACCATGACATGGCCGCGAGCGAACCCTGGACGAGGATTGACTCGTTGAGCGCGCCGCTGGAGGTGACGTTGGTGCAGACGAAAGTGAACTCGATATCCGACAGGAGGAGCGCGCTCGGTGAGAAGCTCTCGACGATGATCGAACTCGTGTTCATCATCGAGTAGCCCCCGCTCGTCGGGGTGTCGGTCGGGTCCCCCCACACCGGGTTGCTGCCTCCGGTGCGGAGCATGAACGTGACGATGGGCGGCGAGGGCGGCGTGTAGAGGCGGAACGTGAAGAGCAGGGCGCCCACGACGAGCGTCATCGCAAGGATCAGGATCGTTCCCAAGATGGGGGAAACGCCACGTCGGGACCCGGCCAAGCGCCACCGGCGACTTCTCATCTGCGCATTTATCCGCAGCCGCCGTTATCAACCTTGTGGGCCACCGGACGAGTGGCCGTGCCGAGTGCCGAGCTACACCGTCACATTCCTGGCCCTACTACTCGGGCGGGTGGACCCCGACGAACCGCCCTACTCCGGAGACGACACGGGGCACGGGAGCCGCCGGGGGACTCTATCCATCGCTTCGATCCCCCTGCGCCATTGCTAATCTAGATTCCACACCACGATCATTGGCGTGGGGTCGGGGCGCCCAACGCACAGTGGCCCTGGCGGGGAAAATACCCTCCGCTCGAAAAGGTGGGTCGCACGGTGGCCGGACGTGCGCGAGGGCAGGGCGTCCTAAACAGAGAAGGAGGGCGGGCACATCTGCTCGTCCTGACGGGATTCACGTCCGGTTAGCCACCGCATCCGCCTCCAAAAGGGACCCGCAGCGGGCACGTGACGGGCCATCATCATCCTTAGGATGCGGCCGGGTAGAGCCAACCCTGGAGCAACCGTGTGAGGCCGGGAAGTACGAAAAACAACAGGCAGACGACAAGGAGGGCCGTAAAGAGGAGCGTGTCCAACAGCAAGCCCCAACCGCTGACGAATGGGTCGAGCAGGAACCGTAGCGTGTAGTTGACTGCTACCGCCGCGCCCAAGGTGATTAACGCGATCTTCCACCGTGGCGGCGGGACGAAAGAAGCTCGCCCGGGCAGTCCGAACCACGTCTCCAGTCCGGTCGCTTCGTCATAGTAAGGGGTGGCAAACTCCTGTACCTCTTCGAGCAATCGGGCACGTTCAGGTGCCTTCCTCCACGAATCCAATGCACCCGCGTCGCGAAAGCGGGACACGATGTATCGTACTCTGGGGTTCGCCCCAGCCGGAGAGATCACTGTCGTACCGAGATACCCGGAAGCTCCGCGTTTGATGGCCAACATCCGTCGGAACCATTCGTCGTACTCCTTCTCGCGCCCGGCTCTGATTTCACGGCTGATTACCTCGGTTACTCCTTCGGAAGGTGCGTCGGCCCGCATGTCATTCGCTGGTTTTTGGATCGGTCACACACTCTTGTATCTTCCTTCGTGCGGGCATTTTCCCGCGTTTGAATTTTGCACGGCGAGGTTAGGCTCTCCGAACGTCGAGCCCGATTCGAATCTCTTCGCTGGCTCGCGCTCATCGTGCTCGACGACCGACCGCGATGGGCGCGGAAACGAGTTTACTTCTTGATCACTCTGTCACCCGCTCTCAATTTGGAGTACCTCCGCGACCGCGGTCGATTCCGGGTCGACAATGGGGGTATTCTTCGCCGACCCGACATCGGCCTGACGATGGCCCACTATGGCACCAAGGTCGTTCGTCCGCCTCCCGCACCGTCGTAGCCAATGCGCTCCTTAGGTCGTCAATAGCTCTGAGCCAATCGGCCGAGCAGGGCCAGCCGCCAGGGAGGATCGAACTCCCGACCTGCTGATTACAAATCAGCCGCTCTCCCGACTGAGCTATGGCGGCATCCGAGAGGGACTTACAGTCGTGGGACCGTAATCCTTCGCTTCGTCACCGGGACGTGGAATTCTCCTCTGCTTCTTGCGAGTATCGCCACTGGTTCCCTCGGACCTTGCACCAGGAGTGGACGCATAGCGCGGGTCGCAATCGAACAGGTCTCGAACGTCGCATCTGACCTTTGGGTGGAAAGAAATCTACGGCTGGCGAACATCCGCCGATTATCCTCAGATGCTTCACGACGGAAGCGAGATGTATTTCGACTCGATGCCCAGCGCGGTGCTGAGTTCTGCGAATTGTGACCATCCGCAGACAGCTATGCCCGGCGGGCATGTTAACGGCGGGCAGAATGGACCCGGCAAATCTCTGACAATGGTGCGGGACTTTGTCCGACCGTCCCCACTCTCCCGCCAACGACGCGGAGTATCCGGTGGGGTCGTAGCGGCCGTCGTAATCGTGGTCGCCGCAGTGGCGGTGGTGGGTGGACTCTACGAGACCGGCCTCCTCAAACTCGGTGGCAGCAAAGGGACCAACGCGTCCGCAGGCCAATGGGAGGCGTCGTACGCGGTAAACTACTGGGCAATCGAAAGGGATGGCAACACTGAATCCGATGGTGACTCGTTCTCTAGCTACAACCCCTTCGTGCTCACGATCTCGTCTTCCGGTGGTATCTCCGGCTCCTTCAACGCGACCATCGACTACGCTCCAATTCAAACCGGTGTCTACGACAGTCAGGAGTTCAACTGCTCGGGATGGTTCGACTATAACGGCTCGGTCTCAGTCACCGGGAACATCCTGAGCAACGACACTGCCTCGGTGGAAGTGAGCAGGGGCGACTTCGTGCTCGTGGACTCAGGCGGAACTGTGTCTACGACGACAGGTGATTACGTTTCTGGTTGCCAGCCCGCGAGCCAGGTTTCTCCCAGCTCGCAAATCGTCAGCGGCTGGTTCCGGGAGCCCGAGATGTTTGTCCCAATCGTCAACGGAACCGCGGGGAGTTCGTACAGCATGATTGACTGCATTTCAAGCAGCTGCGGTGGGGGGGTCACCTTCACTATCGGCGGCGAATTGTCCGCGCTCTCAAAGAGCGGTACCGATAGCAGCGGCACGGTAACTCCCCCGGCCACGATCAGCAGCCCGCCCAATTCGCAGCTGAATCTCAGCACCGGAAGCTCGATTCTGCTCGCCTCCGGATCTGAGATTGATTGGAAATCAGTTGGAGCGTACTACCTCGAGAAGGGCGCCGCTTTCTTCAAGGTGCTCGAGGAAGACCTTGCATCCAAGCTGATCGACGACGGCGACGGATGTCCGCCGGATGACTATTCCTGCTGGTCCGGCTCTGTCAACGCCGTCAGGGGTGCTGAGTTCTTCGTCGGAATTCAGAGCGATGGAAACCTTACGGTGACCTGCTATGAGGGAATCGTTCAGGTCATCGATTTAGATACCGGCGGCAACGTGCTTCTGAGCGGAACGCTTGGGGTTCAAGCGCAACAAGTTACCCTATCTCTTGCCGGTAACGAAACCCAGATCGCGATGTCCACGAGCATTGTGAACTCGACCAATACCACGCCCCCGACGTTCGCGCCTCGGGGGACTCTACACGCCTCGGCTGAAAGCGCTCTTCCACCGGCGGCTCTCGAATCAAACTCGAGAAGCGACTGAGTAGAGATTCTCGCCTCTGGTCCTGTACGGAGCTATTCCTCACGCCAGATGAGTCCCCCGGTTCTTGGGACGCCGCATGGAGCCGCTCCGCGGGAAAGAATCTCTGATAGGGGGAATATCCGAACTCAGTGATCCTTTACCCCGGCGAGCCGACCCTCAAAGACGGTGCGGCTCGTGGATGCGGCATCCGCTGGTGACGGAACAGTGCGTTGCTTACGGGTGCTTCAGCCGGCGCTTATCCGAATGCATCCGTGTTCGCCGGCGAAGCAGGCCACCATGTCGCAGTGGTACGACGCACTTGAGGC
>JASHQN010000099.1 GCA_030039135.1 Thermoplasmata archaeon
GCCATCATGTTCACCGACATGGTCGGGTCGACCGCCTCGGCCCAAGCCAACGAAGCAGAGGCGCTCAGACTCCGTGACGAGCAGGCGGCGCTGGTCCGTCCCCTTTTCACGGCACACCAGGGGCGCGAGATCAAATCGATGGGGGATGGGTTCTTGGCCGAATTCGAGAGCGCTCTCCGCGCAGTCCAGTGTGCGATCGACATCCAGCAACACCTACACGAGCGGAACTCGCAGCCGGGCGTACCTCCCATTCAACTTCGCATCGGGATTCACCTCGGGGACGTCGAGCAGCGCGAGTCCGACATCTTCGGCGACGCGGTGAACATCGCTTCCCGCATCCAACCACTCGCGGCCCCCGGGGGAGTTTGCATCTCGGGAGAGGTGTTCAGTCAGATTCGAAACAAGATCCCCAACAAACTCGAGAAGCTTCCGCCGGCTGCACTCAAAGGAGTGCAGACCTCGATGGACATCTACCGGGTCGCGCTGCCGTGGGCGGTTCGTGACGTCCCACTCACTAAGGCCGGACCTCGTCGACTCGCCGTCCTCCCTTTTACCAACATCAGCCCAGATCCGAAGGACGAGTACTTCGCCGACGGCCTCACTGAGGAGCTCATCACTGGCCTCTCCCAGCTGCGCGAACTCCGCGTGATAGCTCGAACCTCGGTCAGCCAGTACAAGGCGACGGCGAAGCCCGTTTCCCAGATTGGCCCCGAGTTGGGAGTCGATGCGGTGCTCGAAGGCAGCGTACGAAAGGCCGGCGATGACCTCCGCATAACGGTGCAGCTCATCGACGTGGAGACCCAAGAACACACGTGGGCGAAGACGTACGACCGGAAGCTCGACAACGTATTCGCCGTTCAGGGGGAGATTGCGAAGCGAGTGGCCGAAGCCTTGAGAATCGGCCTGCGCGAAGCCGAAGAAGCCCGTCTCGAGTCAAGACCCCGAGTGAAGCCCGAATCCTACCTTGCGTACCTGAAAGGTCGGGCTCTGATGCACGTTACCTCCAAGGACCGCCTGGCGGGCGCGAGAGAGCAATTCGAGCTCGCATTATCGCTGGACCCTAGCAACGCGGCGGCCTACTCCGGTCTGGCCGATGCGATGCGAATGGTGGGGTGGTGGCACTCGGATATCCCGCGAGCGGAATGGGAGGCGAACTGCAACCGGTTGGTGACCCGCGCGATCGAGCTCGACCCGAATCTGGCGGAGGCCCACGCATCGTTAGCCCTGGGACTATGGGACGAGTACAACTATCCGGCGGCGGAGCAGGAGTTCAAGCGAGCGCTATCTCTGAATCCCAGCTACGCCGCCGCCCACTGGGGGTACGGAATGATCCTAGAGGACGAAGGACGAGCCGACGAAGCGCTGATCGAGCTCAGGCTCGCCGAAGAGGCCGACCCTCTATCGGCCTTGGTCCTGTTCCTCATCACGGAAGCGTTGATCTGGGCCCGCAGGCTGGACGAGGCCCGGGTCAGGATCCAGCGAGCTCGAGAGCTCGAGCCGACCGGCAGGACGTATCACCAACTACTCGCGCGCTACCATCTCGCCAAGGGTGAGGTCGAGGCATCGGTCGAGGAGCTTCGCCAGGCGCATGAGGTCAACCCGGACGAGGTCGCCGAACCGATTCGGAACCTCCAAGGTTCCCACCTCCTAGCGCTCGGGGGGGAGAAGGAGCAGGCCCGAACACTCCTCAAGACTGTCGAGGACGCCCGGCCTTCGCCGTCCCTTGCCCACCATATCGCCTGGGTCTACGCCGAGCTGGGCGATCTCGATGGATGCTTTCGCTGGCTGGAGAAGGCTGTCGAAGATCACAGCATCGCCTTGCAAAGATGGCGCCTCGACCCGCGACGAGAGCACGTTCGTAGTGACCCGAGATTCCACGCGATGATGAAGAGGATGAACCTGGCATGACCGCAGCAGGGTCGACCGAGGGTGCGTTACACTACCCGCGCCATTCCCACCCTGACTCTGGAACCACCACCTCGAGAGAGTTCGCCGGTCTGGGGTAAGTGAAAGCTGCCGGGGCCAGGATTCGAACCTGGGAACTCCTGCGAGAGCAGATCTTGAGTCTGCCGCCTTTGGCCGCTCGGCCACCCCGGCCCAGAGTCCGGGAGGAACGCTCTTCGTTTAATCGTCTTCCGATGGCTCTTCGCTCTCCAAGCCCGCGGCCTCCTCCTCGGAGCCGGCGACCGCGAGCGCTCCCTCGTCGCGCGGCACCTCACCCGCCCGAGCCTCGGGCCCGCGCGACGGGAGCCGCGGTCCGCCGTGCACGAGCGTCCGGCGCTCCCGCCCGCACCGTAGACAGGTGCGCACCCTATGCCCTGCCCGGAGGCGGGTCCGCGCCGTCCGGCCCTCGACCCAGTACGCCGAACAACCCCGACAGTAGAGCTCCCGGTACTCCGGAAGGATGCGGACGTTGTACCGGGTGCCCACCCGACGGGCGAGGCTCACGTACCGGTCCGCGAGGTCCGTGCGCCCTCCTGTCGCCTCGCGCTCGGCGAGAGCGAAAAGCGCGGCGATCCGTTCCCGGGCGATCCGGATCATCGCCGCGTTCCGACGTCCGCGACGCCCTCCACGCCTCACGGGGGTTGCGGCTGTTGACATACCGGACAGAAGACCGCGGCTCGGGAGATGATCGTTCCGCAGCGGACGCAGTACTTGCCCGACGCCGGTGCTGGTATGGGAGGCGTCGCTCCCGGCGGCGGAGCGGGCATGGCGTAGGCAGCCGGCGTCGGCACACGAGCCGCTACGGGCGGCAGAGGAACGGGCGAGACCGGCGGCCCGGCGGGTCGAGGGGGCGGCGGAAGAGGGGTCGAGCCGTCGACCTGAGGCAGGGTGAATCCACACTTGGTACAGAACAGGGCCCCGTCCGGATTGATCTCCCCGCAGTGAAGACACACCGGCACGTGGGGGGCAAGGTTAATGCCGTATTTCACGGTCGGGTGGAGTGTTGAGACCTCGGTCGGTCGCACTCGTCACCCGGGACCCCGCGCTCTATAGCGAGCTCGCGGGTTTCCTGCGCGAGCGACGGCTGCCGTCGGTCAGCCTCCTACCGGGCCAGAGGATCCCGGGTCGTGTCGCGGTCGTTCTGACATCACCCGAGGAAGCCCGGGGCATCGCGCATCCTCGCGTTGTCGTGTTCGCCGAAGGCGGGGACCGCCGCGCCCTCGGTGCCGCAGTCGCCCATGCCCTCGACGCCGGCTCGCCGGACGGCGAGCTGATCGTCGGGATCGACCCAGGGCCTCGCCCCGGTTACGCGATCTTCGCGGAAGGCCGTTGCCTCGGAGAGGGAGTGCTCGACTCCCCCGAAGCCGCGGCGGGCTTCTCCGTCCAGCTCCGTCACCGCTTCCCGTCGCGGCACGTGGTGTTCCGCGTCGGCACCGGCGATCCCCCGAGCCGCAACCGGATCGTGAACGCGCTCCTGAGTCACCAGCGGTCGGTCGAGCTGGTCGACGAGCAGGGGACCACGCCGCGGGGCCGGCGGCGTCCCCGCGACCCCGCGGCCGCCCGCTCGATCGCGCACGGACTCGGCCGTTCCGTGAGGGAGCGGCTTCCGACCTCGTTCACTCCGGGCGAGATCTCCAACCTGCAGCGCCTGAGCCGCGAGGGGAGCGGAGGCATGGTCACGATCTCCCGTTCCTCCGCCCACCGCGTCCTCCGCGGGGAGATCTCTCTCGCCGACGCGGTCGCGGAAACGATCGCGCGGACCGGCTCGCGTTCGTCCGCTACGAGCTCCGGTTCGCCCGCGCGACCTCGGCACGAACGCCTTTAATCCGACCCGCCGTCGGGCCGTCGTGGCGCTCCCCTCCGATCTTGCCTCGCGAGCGCGACGGGCAGCGCTCGAGAATGCGGTCGCGCACGACGGCCCGCCCCGGGCGGCCCCGGTGGTCGCTCGCCTGCTTTCGTCGGACCCCTCGCTGCGAGGGAAGGCCGAGGAGGTCCGGTCGATCGTGGACGCTGTGGTCGCCGAAGTGGCGGCCCTCCCGCGTAGCGAGCTCGCGGGCCAGCTCGCCGCCTTGGGCGGAGCAGAGCCGCCCCCGGCCAAGGAGGCGCGCGCGGAGGGCGCGGACTTCCCCGATCTGCCCGGAGCGGTCCCCGGCCAGGTCGTGCTCCGAATGGCACCGTTTCCGAGCGGGGTGCTCCACATCGGGCACGCCCGGATGCTGTTCGCTCACGAGTACTACCGGGAGAAGTACAAGGGGAAGCTCCTGCTCGTGTTCGACGACACGATCGGCTCGGAGGAGAAGCGGGTCGAGACGGAGTTCTTCGATCTGATCCTCGGCGACTGCGAGCTGGCCGGGGTCCGCCCCGACGAGATCGTCTACAAGTCCGACCGGATCCCCCGTTTCTATCCCTGGGCCGAGCGGGTGATCGACAAAGGCGCGGCGTACGTCTGTCGCTGCCCCGCAGAGCTCCTGCGCGAGCGCCGCTCCGCCGGCATCGCCTGCCCCGAGCGTTCCCAGAGCCCCCCCGAGGCGAGGTCGGAGTGGGAGCGGATGCTCGTCGGGGTGTACGCCCCCGGCGAAGCGGTCCTCCGCCTCAAGACGGACCTGAACGATCCCGACCCGGCGTTCCGCGACCGCGTCCTCTTCCGCATCAGTGATCTCGACCACCCGAGGGTCGGCCGGAAGTATCGGGTCTGGCCGCTGCTCGAGTTCTCGTGGGCGGTCGATGACGTGGAGCTCGGGGTCACGCACGTGCTCCGGGGGAAGGACCTCGTGATGGAGGACCGGATGGAGCGGTACCTCTGGGACCTGCTGGGGGTAAAGGGCCCGCCGTTCATCCACTGGGGCATCCTGCGAGTGCGCGAAGCGAAGGTCGCGAAGTCGAAGGCGTTCCGCGAGGTCAAGAGCGGGCTCTACGACGGCTGGGCCGACCCCCGCACCTGGTCGCTCCGTTCGCTCGACCGACGGGGGATCTCGATGGAGGCGCTCCGTGCGTTCATCCTTTCGTTCGGGATGTCGCTCGCGGACATCGAGGTCCCGGCCGAGACGCTCTACGCCGAGAATCGCAAGCGGATCGACGCGACGACAGTGCGCCGGTCGTTCGTCGCGGACCCCGTTCGGGTCGAGGTCGACGGCTACCCGTCCGGGCTCGATCGGGTCGAGCTCGCGAACCATCCGGACCGGCCCGAGCTCGGGACCCGCTCGGTTCCCGCCGGACCGGCGTTCTACCTCGCTTACCGTGACCTCGCGCCCCGGGCTGGCTCGGAGATCCGGCTGAAAGACCTGCTCAATCTCAGGCTGCCGGCCGATATCCCCCCGAGCGGGGGGACCGTGAGCGCGACCTTCACGGGACGCGAGAACAAGAAGATCCCGCGGCTCCAGTGGGTCAGCGCCGTCGGGGCGGTGCCGGTGGACCTCCTCGACGTCGAGGGTCAACGGTCGAACGGGATCGGCGAACCGTCGCTCGCGGGTGCGGCTCCGGGCGAGATCCTGCAGTTCGAGCGCGTGGGATTCGTACGGGTCGAGAAAGACTGGGTGCCCGGCGCGACGCCGATCCGGGTCGTCTACGGGCATCCATGACGAGCGACCGAAGGTTTAGGAGCCGGCGGACGCATCGAGGGTCGGTCGCCCGTGCGGTTCCTCCACACCTCGATCACCGTCCGCCATATGGACGAGAGCCTCACGTTCTACACCGAGGTCCTCGGCCTTGAGTTCGAGCGGCGGCGCACGATCCCCGAGAACCATGCGGAGATCGCGTTCGTCCGTGACCCGGTAACGAACGCTCGGATCGAGCTCACGCACTGGGACGGGAAGGACGCCTTCGAGGCCGGTGAGCAGCTCGACCACCTCGCGTTCGAGGTTCCCGACCTCGACCAGTTTCTCCTAAAGGTCCGGACGAAAGGGGTTCGGGTGGCGAAGGAGCCCTACCGGCTCTCGGGCGGCTCGTCCCGCATCGCCTTCATCCTCGATCCCAACGACGTGTGGATCGAGCTCATCGAACACCCGCCGAGCACCGGCTGACGCGGCCGTGGCGGCGTCGATCGATCCGGCCGGTGCTCGCGTGCACCGCCGGTCGCTTGTGGCGGTGTTCGGAGCGACGTTCTTCGTGCGCTTCGCGTTCGGGATCACCCTCGCCGTCTTCGCGACCTACATCGCGGGCCGCTCCACGGGCCTGAGCGGCGCCGAGACCGCGCTCGTCGGCCTCGTGAGCGCGATGGCCTCGGTCGGGGAATTCTCGACCGTCCTCGTCTCGGGGATCGTCGCCGATCGAGTGGGCCGCCTGCCGGTGCTCTTCGGCGGCATGGCCGCGGCCGCCGGCCTCTTCGCCTTGGTCGCGCTCACGCGATCCCCGTGGGCCCTCGGGGCGATCGACTTCTTCTTCGGCATCTCGAGCGGCGCGATCCTAGCGGCCAGCCTGGCGGTCATCGCAGATCGATCGGGGAGCGGGGAGCGCGGGCTCGAGATGGGCCGGTTCGACGCGATGAACCTCGCCGGATGGCTCGGCGGCTACGCGCTCGGGATCGGGATCCTCGGCGCCTTGCCGATCGCCTCGCTCCGGTACGTCTTCGTCCTCGGCGCCGCGGTCCTCCTCGGCGGGATCCTGCTCGCGGGGGTGCTGGTCCACCGGCTGCCCCGCGGGCCCTCGGCCCCGGGGATGCCGATCGGCGACATCATTCGGACCGCCTTTCGCCGCGGGGTCCTGCTCGTCACCTTGCCGTGGCTCGTGATCTACATGCTGCTCGGGTACGTGCTCGTCTTCTTCGGCTCGGGCGCGAGCTCGATCTCCTCGTCGACCGGTCTCCCGCTGACCTACATCGCGCTCGCGATCGCGGGCGGCGGCGCGCTCCTCGTGATCTCCCAGCCGAGGTTCGGCTCGCTGGCCGACCGCTTCGGCCGGCTCCGGCTGATGACGGTCGGAGTGATCGGATTCGTCGGGGCGATGGGGTTCGCGTCGGCCCTTCTCGCCTACGGGGTCCAGATCCCGCTCCTCGTGGGACTCGGCATCAGCGCGGTCGCCGCTCTCGCCTACGGCCCGGCGGCGCTCGCGTCGCTCGCCGATCTGTCGATCTCGCTCAGCCGCGCGACGACGATGGCGATCTACTCGCTCACGATCTCCCTTGGGATGATCCTCGGATTGGTCGGAGCGACGCAGCTGTCCGGTCGGTTCGGGAACGGGGGCCTTTACCTGTTCTTCGGCACGATCGCAGCCGCGCTCGTCATCCTGACGCTGGCTCGGTACGTCGACGCGCGTTCCACGGCACCCACCGCCGCTACGACTCCGGTTCGATGACGATGTGCTTCAACAGCGGGTAGGCCCCCCGCAGCGCCTCCGTCACCTGGTCGATCGCCGATTCGAGCTGATCGGTGGTCATCCCGTCCTGGAAGTTGATCTTCAGCGCGAGCAGCGCGTCGTCCGGCCCGAGGAGCATCGACTGGAGGCTGCGGACCTTCGCGACGCTCGGGTTCCGCTCGACGACCGCGAGCATAGCCCGGGCGTCCTCGGGTGCGAGGGCCCGTCCGACCAGGTATTCCCGGCTCTCGGCGGTGAGGACGAAGCCCATCGAGACGAGGAGCAGCCCCTGGATCAGTGCGCTGATCCCGTCGGGGACGGCGCTGCCCGTCCGGTAGACCGCGCCGAGGCCCGCGAGGGCTACGACGCTCCCGACGATCGTCAGGAGGTCCTGGTAGAAGATCGACTTCAACCCCTGGTTCGCCGACTCGAGGAGCGAGAGAAGCGTGAGCCGCGAGAGCCGGAGCTCGCGCAGCGTGACCCAGATGCTCGCGAGGCTGACGGCCATCGTCGCGCCGACCACGAGCAGGCTCTCGGGAAGGTGCGTCACCGTTCCCGGGGTGACGATCTGCTCGAACCCTTCCCCGAGCGTGAGGACCCCCGCGACCGTGAACGTCACGACGATCGAGACGAACGCCCAGAAGAACCGCTCCTTCCCCCGCCCGAACGGGTACTCGTGCGACGCCGGCCGGCGCGAGACATGAAGGCCCCAGAGCAGCAGCCCGCTCCCGACGAGGTCCGTGATCGTGAAGATCGCCTCGGCGAGCACGGCGCGACTGCCCGACACCGCGGCGACCGACGCGTTGACCACGAACAGGGTCGCGTTCAGGAGCAAGGTGGCGACGATGATCACCGCCGGCCGCATCGAATGCCCGGGGAGCCCTCCGGGCCTCTTACCTACCGAGGAACCTCGATTAAACGTTCTGCCCGGGCGCGGGGACGCTTCGGGACCGCCGGGGACCAAGGATAAATGGCTCCGGCCAGTCTCCCCGCGAGGCGGAACGATGAGCGAGCCGTCCGCGCAGGTTCCCGCCGTGGCTTCGGTGGGCTCGGGCGCCTCTACGGTCCCGGCGCGCCGGTTCCCTCGACCGGCGCTCTCGACTCTCGGGCTCAGCCCCGGTAAGCGAACCCGACTGAAGCACCTCCTCTACGACCACGGACCGGGCGGGGGCACGCTCCTCATCCTCCCCATCGACCAGGGCCTGGAGCACGGTCCGATCGACTTCTTCGACAACCCCGACTCGCTCGATCCCAAGTACCAGTACGACCTCGCGCGCGACGGACGGTTCAGCGCGATCGCGCTCCACATCGGCCTCGCCGAGAAGTACTTCCACGAATACGCCGGGGACGTCCCGCTGATCCTCAAGATCAACGGGAAGACGGCCATCCCGTCGGACGCCCAGGCGTTCAGCGCGCTCACGGGGAGCGTCGAGGACGCCGTCCGTTTGGGGGCCGACGCCGTGGGCTACACTGTCTACGTCGGATCCCCGTCGCAGGACCGGGATTTTGCGCAGTTCTCGCAGGTTCGCGAGGACGCCGATCGCTTCGGCATGCCCCTGATCGTCTGGGCGTATCCTCGGGGCGAGGCCGTGGCGAAGAAGGGCGGGCGGGAGGGCCTCTACGCGATCGACTACGCCGCACGGGTCGCGCTCGAGCTCGGCGCGGACATCGTCAAGGTGAACTATCCGGTCGCCTCGGCGAAGGACGCCGAGGCACCTCCTCCGTACAACACGCTCCACCTGTCCCCCGACGGGGCCTTCCGCAAGGTGGTCGAGAGCGCCGGCCGGGCGCTCGTGCTGGTCTCGGGCGGAGAGAAGGTCGGGGACGACCAGCTCCTCACCAAGGTGCGCTCGTCGATGGATGCGGGAGCGACCGGGGTGATCTTCGGCCGCAACCTCTGGCAGCGCCACCGCGACGAGGCGCTCCGTGTCACGCGCGAACTTCATGCGATCTTCCGCGAGTACGCCCAGCCCTCTGCGTAGACGACCGATCCGATTGCTGCTGGTCGTCGCGGGCGAGGACGACCCGAAGGCGTGCACGGGGCGACGCCTCGAGCGACGGGGCCTCGCGCGTCGGGTCCGAAGCGCGGGGGACGTCCGTCCACCCCCCGTCGTCCTAGATCCCTTCGCAGCGGTACCGCTCGCGCCGTCGGATCGTCGCGCGGCCGAGCGCGGAGGTCTTCTCGTGGTCGACTGCTCCTGGAACCGGTTGCGCGAGCGAGGGAGGTTTCCAGGTAGCGGCCCCCGGGCAGGGATGGGACCTCCTCGCCGCCGCTTACCGTACCTCGTCGCGACGAACCCGCAGCACTACGGGCGACTGGCTCAGCTCAACACGGTCGAGGCGCTCTCCGCCGGCCTCTACCTTCTCGGACACGAGGCGGAGGCCCACCAGCTCACCGAGGGGTTCCGAGGCGGGGCGCAGTTCCTGGCCGTGAACGGAGCTCGGCTCGCGGCCTACCGGGCGGGCCAGGACGCGGACGGGGTCCGCGCCGCCGAACGCCGGCTCTTCGGCGGCGAGCCGTGAGGATCAATCGACCGGCGCGAACCGCTTTCCCTCGGTCGCCACGTGCTCGACCACGAGCTCGGCCACGGAGGTGACGCGGCCGGCGAGCGGCAGGCGTGCGAATACGACGCCGCCGTAGCGCTCGTAGACCCGGGTCGTGTTCAGCGTGAGGCAGCGGCCGCCGTAGAGCGGGCGGCCGTTAACATCGGGGTCGTGCCCGCGGAGAAAGACGGAGAGCCCGGTCGCTGCAAGGAAGCCGGCGAGGTCGCGCCCGCCCCACGCCTCGGCCGCCCCCCGTCGGGCCTGCGACGCGTCGCACTCCGCCCAGACGATCTCCGCGAGCCGATCGTCGTCGGCATGCTCGAACGCCGCCTTCCAGTCCGGCGGCAACGGGCCCCGGGGGAACCCGGCGTGGGCAAGGTACGCCCCGCTCGGGGTCGCCCCGGCGAAGGGGCCGCGCTCGAGCAGCGCGAGGATCCGCAAGTACCGGTGGACCTGCGGCCCCCAGAGATCGTCGACCTCCTCGGGGAGGGTCTGAGGGATGACGGGGATCCGGCGCGTCGTCTCGTGGTTGCCCTGGAGGAGGTAGACGCGATCGGGGTACCGGCCGGCGAGCCCGAGCAAGAAGAGGGCATTCGCGACCGATCCGTCTCCGCAGTCGGCGGGATGGCGGTCGACAAAGTCCCCCAGGCCGATCAAGCACCTCGGGCCCCCCCGTTCCGCGAGGAACGCCCGCTCGAGCTCGAGCGAGGTCCTCCAATCGCCGTGGGTGTCGCCAAAGACGATCGCTTCGGTAAATCCACGCGACGGGACGTCTACGAATCCCGGATGGACCGGAACGGTCCGCTCGAGCTCATCGAGCAGTCGATCCGCCCCTTCGGGGGGGAGGGAGAGGATGCTCTCGGGGGACGGCGCGCCCTCCACCGCCTTCGCCTTCCCTATCGCGGACGGAAAGATGCGGGGGGCCGGAGTTCCCGGCGGGCGGTCCGATCGGCCGCCCGGCCTTTTGAACCGGCGAATGCCCTAGGCAACAGGGTCCTAAGCCCTGCCTCGATGGCCCGGTCCGGCGAAGCGGACCGATTGGCCGAGCTGGAGCACCCCCGCATCCGGTAGAGATCATGCGCCGGGGAGTAGCCCCGGCAGGAATCCCGGCCCCTGGAGGTGCGGACCCCCGAGGCGTTCGAACCTGCGTCGCGAGATCCAGAGTCTCGCATGATTGGCCACTACACCACGGGGCTACGGGTCGGCCAGCGTCGCTTCGTTGATAAACGTTGCCGCGCGGCGAAGGACCGGCGCGCCGTTGGGTAGCCGGACGACCCAGGAATCGGCGGCCGGGCCGCCGGAGGAGCGCAAGTCCGTGGGCTCACCATCTCCCCCAAATAGCCCGAGACGGTCCGACCTCGGTCCGTGACCGGAGGGGGAATGCAGCCGACGGCGAGCGCGCCGATCGTGACCTCGTCCTCGCCTCAGCCGGGCTCACCGGTACGCGACGGGCTCGCTCGGATACGCCGGTGGTCGGTCGCGATGTACGTCGGGATCCCGCTCGCGGTCGGCTTGGGAGCAGTCGCGACGTCGGACGTCTCGCTCGGTAGCATCGCCTCGTACTTCCCGACCGCCTCGGTCGACGTGAGCTACTCGTTCCTTCGGATGACGGCGGCGTACGCGCTGTCGCTCGGCTTCGCGCTCGCCTACGGCTACTACGCGGCGACGCATCGATCGGGGGAGCGGGTGATGATCCCGATCCTGGACATACTCCAGTCCGTCCCGATCCTCGGCTTCTTTCCGTTCGCGATCTTGTTCTTCGCAAGCCTGACGCCGAACAGCTGGCCGGGGCCGAACTTCGCGTCGGTCTTCCTGATCTTCACCTCGATGGCGTGGAACATGGTCTTCGGGGTCTACGAATCGCTGAAGACCCTCCCCGACGAGCTCAGGGAAGCGGCCGCGACGTTCCGCCTCCGCGGCCTGCTCCTCTTCCGACGTGTCCTTCTTCCGGCCACGATGAACCGGCTGATCTACAACACCGTGCTCTCGTGGACCGCCGGATGGTTCTTCCTTGTCGAGGCCGAGATCTTCACGACGAACTCCTCGCAGGTCCTCCCGGGAATCGGGAGTTTCCTGTCGTTCGCCGCGAGCCGGAGCGACTATAACGCGTTCCTCGCCGGGATCATCGTTCTCGTCCTCGTGATCGTCGCGCTCGACTTCGTTGTCTGGCGTCCCCTCGGCCGGTGGGCCGAGCGGTTCCGCTACGACACCAGCCCCTCGGGTGAGGCGGTCGAGGCGCAACCGTCGAGCTCGGCGCTCGGACCGATCCGGCGCGCGGCGGCGTTCGTCACCCGCGGCGTGCGCACCGGCGTGTCCCGGCTCAGCACCCCGCTCGTGCAACTGGCGTCGATCACCGCGCGTCCTCCCCGGGAAGGCGCGCGCCGGCGCCAGTGGGTGGGTTACGTCGCGCTTGGCGCCATCCTGGTCGTGAGCTGGCTCATTCTGATCGCGATCGTGATCGGGGTATGGGGGATCCTCACCCGTCCGATCGAGCCGTCCGTGTTCACTCGGATCGAGCTGCTACCGCTCGCGATGGGGGCCTCGACCCTCCGGGTCACCGCGTCGTACATCCTCTGTCTCGCGATCGCCCTGCCCCTCGCGCTCTACATGGCCCGGCGGCCGCGGGCGGCGCGGGTCGGGCTGCCAACCGTCGAGGTGATCGCTTCCTTCCCGGCGACCGCGCTCTTCCCGGTCATCATCTTCGGACTGATCCCGTTCATCTCGGCCGAAGGGGCGTCGATCCTGATGCTGATGACCGGCATGTTATGGTACCTCTTCTTCAACATCCTGGCAGGGATCCGTGGCTTTCCCCCGGATCTCGAAGAGGCGGCACGATCGTACGGACTCAAGGGTCGAACGCTGCTGACGAGGGTGCTGCTCCCCGGGATCTTCCCGGCGCTCATCACCGGATCGATCACCGCGTTCGGCGGAGGATGGAACACCCTCATCGTCGCCGAGTACCTGAGCGTAGGGAACGGAGCCAGTGGCCATTCGCTGAGTCTGTTCGGCATCGGTCAGGCGATCGACATCGGCTACGCCCTTCCGAACCAGGCCGGCTGGCCGCTGATGGTCTGTGCCCTGCTCACCCTCGTCGCGACGGTCGTGGCCATCAACGAACTCATATGGAAGCCGCTCTACCGCCGAGCGGTCGAGAAGTACCGATACGACTGATCGGGGCCGCGACGTCGACCGGGGCTCGGGGAGGAACGGGTGGCGCTGATTCGCGTCGAGCACGTCGACAAGTCGTTCGCTGGGCGGCACGGGACCATCTCGATCATGCAGGACATCTCGTTCGACGTGGCGGATGCGGACTTCGTCGCCATCGTCGGACCGTCCGGCTGCGGGAAGTCGACCCTGCTTCGCCTCATCCAGGGCCTTGATCGACCGACGGCCGGTCAGATCCTGTTCCGTGACCAGCTCGTGACCGCCGTCCAGTCGAAGATGGCGATGGTCTTCCAGAGCTTCGCGCTCTACCCGTGGCTGACGGTCGCGCAGAACGTCGCGTTCGGGCTCGAGGCGCTCGGATGGCCGCCGGATCGGATCCACTCCCAGGTCGATCGCTACATCGGCGTGACCGGCCTCGACGGGTTCCAGGAGGCGTTCCCCCGCGAGCTTTCCGGCGGAATGCGTCAGCGAGTCGGGCTGGCCCGGGCCCTCGCCGTCGAGCCCGCGGTCCTGTTGATGGACGAGCCGTTCAGCGCGCTCGATGCGCTGACGGCGGAAGGGCTTCGCGAAGAGGTCCTCCAGCTCTGGCGCGACCCCGACCTCCCGCCCGATGCGGTCGTCCTCGTCACCCACAACATCGAGGAGGCGATCCAGCTCGCCGACCGGATCATCGTGCTCTCACGCCGTCCGGCCCACGTGCTTGCGCAGGTCTCCGTAGACCTGCCCCGGCCGAGGGACCGCAAATCGACCGCGTTCTACGATCTCACCGACCGGGTGTATTCGCTGATCACAGAAGGCAGCGCCCCCACAGGGCCCGCCGCGACGCCCGCGGCCGGGGCGGGTCCCGCGGCCAAAAGCCCGTCTCGGTAAGGGTTATGTGGGGCCCCCCGGGTTAGGGACCGGGCCCGGAAACGGACGTGCCGACCTCCTACCCCAAGTGCAGCCCGACCGAGTTGCAGGGGCTTCTGGCATTGCTCAGCGACCACAAAGGTTCCGAGGACGTGGCGCTGCTCGCGGACGACCTCGACCTCGAGATCGACGAGATCCTCCCGTCGCTCGATTTCGCGAAGGTCCTCGGCCTCGTCAAGGTCTCCGAAGGGCGAACGAGCTTCACCGACCTCGGTCAGCGCTACATGGCCTCCTCCATCCGGGACCGCAAGGCGATCCTAAGGGACCAGCTGGGGAAGACGACCCTCTACCGGACCCTCCTGCGGGCGCTGGACAACTCCCCCAGCCATGGGCTGACGGACGACCAGCTCAACCAGATCGTGTCGATGACCACCGCTCCCGCCGACGATGCCGTTCAGAACATCGTGAACTGGGGGCGCTACACGGGCCTTCTGCGGTACGACGCGGAAAAGCGGCTCCTTGTGGCCGGCCC
>JASHQN010000011.1 GCA_030039135.1 Thermoplasmata archaeon
GGCCAGGAGCCGCCGCGCGTAGGCGTTGATCGCCTCGTGGCACTCGATGCGGCCGAACCGCGCGTTCCGGTACCCCTGGTAGCCGAACGCGGTCACGAGAATCCACTTCAACATCTTCACCCGACGTTTCAGACGCATCGCCTCCTCGGGCGGGGTCCCGGCCCGCTGCATCGCGGCCTTGTAGGCGAGCCGCCGCGCGAGCAGGGGAGCGAGCGTCCGCGGGATGAGGCCGACCTTCCGCACGCACGAACGGTAGCCCAGCCCGGGCGATCGGATCGGGCTCGTGGGGCAGCACCGGCACTCGAGCGTCTCCGCCGAGAGGTTGTTCCGCACCATGATCGACGGGTACAGGCTCGCGAAATCGAACTCGTCGACCCGGTCGTAGACGCCGACCGGCGGGAGGAAGATCACGCCTCCGCGGTCGGCCGCGACGAGTCGGTCCCCGCGTCGGAACCCCTCGGGACGGTTCTTCTTCCACGGCACGTGGGCCCCGAGCGCGAGCGCGTGGGCCATCTCCATCGCGGTGAAGCACGTCCCGGGCGACTGACGCACGACGGTCGCGAGCGAGAGGCGGGAGAGGCGAGCGGCGTCGACGAGCCCGGGGATCTCGGCGTCGTCGTAGAGGAACGAGTTCTCCCGGTCGATGTGGAACCGGCCGGGAACGAGATACGCCGCGTCGCGGTGGCGGACCTGACCGTACGATTCGTAGATGAGCGCCGGCCGGAACGGGCGGAACGACGAGCGCTCCCGGCCGAGCTGGAACGTTTCGGGGCCGAGACCGCAGGCGAGGGCGCGCCGGTAGAGCCACGGGAGGTCGAACGCGTCTCCGCCCCGCGTCAGGAGCACGTCGGGGTCGCTCCGCCCGAGCTCGACGACGAGGGCGCGCAGGACGGACTCCTCGTCCCCCTCGAGCGTCATGTCCCCGAGGCGCACCGCACCGATCCGGCCGTCGGGCGGAGGAATCCGCCCCCGTCGCCCGCCCGCGATGCGGACCTCGAGGCGGGCCAGGCGGAGCGGGGGCACGGAGTAGTCGATCGTCTCGGCCGGCTCGGTCGCCGTGAGGCCGGTGCCGTGGCCGGCGACCGGCGCGAACGGATAGAGACCGTGGGCGAGATGGTAGAGCTGCGGGGGAACGAGGTCGACGTCGTAGAGACGGTACTTCTCGAAGTTCCCGAGCGCGTCGACCGTACGCGCGAGCGCGCGGCGGACCGAGTTGCGCGCGGGCGTGACCGACAGCACCGAGCGCGGCCGTCGGTCGTAGAGCGACGGCGCGACGACCTTCCGCTCGATCGACGCGACCGAGGAGAGCGCGGCGAGCCGGCGGGCGAGCGGGTCGAGGTCGGTCCGCGTACCGCTGACGAGGAACGGCGGGCGGAACTCGACCGCGGTGCGTCGGACCCGGCCGGTGGCCCGCTCCTTCCGCCAGAGGACGACCGACCGGCCGTCGTCGCTCTCGGTGATGTCGAGGAGCCAGCCGTCCGCGGACGCCACGGTCAGCGGGCGGCCGAGCGGGCCGGCGGGTCGATGGGCAGCCGCCGGGCGAGGTCGAGAAGGACCGAGAGAAGGATCGACTCCAATAGGTCGGGGCTCCCGATGTACGTCGCCTGGGCCGCGTAGCGACGGGCGCCGCGGCAGAGCGTCGCGAAGGCGGCGCGCTCTTCGGGCGTCGTGAGGAGCCGCCCGAACTCGTCCCAGCGCTTCATCCGCTCCTCGAGCGCCTGGCGGTAGGTCGGGGCGGTACGTCCCACGCGATCACCTCCTCGGCGGAGCCGCCGCCGAACTCCTCGATCCCGTGCTGGCCCCGAGGCCGGGGCACGCACGCGAGGCGGGCATCGTCGCGCAGCGCGCGCAGGCGCACGGTACCGGGCCCACGGGCGATCGTGAGGAGGTCGCACCAGCGGGGGCCCTCGTCCGCGAGGCCAGGGAACTTGTCGAGGCCGCCGGGGTCGAGCGTGACGAGGAGCGGGACGCGGACGCGATCGGTGAGCGCGCGCAGGGTCCGGGCGACGTGGCGCAGGAGCGCCGCGCGCTCGTCGTCCGGCACCTCGTCCGCGGTGAAGAGCGTGGGGAGGTCGTGGGCGACGAGAAGGGTCGGGGGATGCCGCCGCGCTTCGGTGGCCCAGCCGTCGACGAGCGCGACCATCTGGTAGGCGGTGAACGCCCGGGCGAGGCGAATCCGCGCGACCGTCTCGGTCGCGTCCACCCCGAGCGATCGGCCGAGCTCGCCGACCCGGTACGGGTGGAACCGGTTCGCTCCCTCGAGGAGCGAGACCCGCCCCCGGGCGCGGGCGCTTCCGGCGTAGAGGAGCTCGAGGATCGGCTCGACCGCGGCTCGCGAACCGATCCAGAGGGTCGCCTCGCCCGGGGCGAACCGCGCCGCGAGCCACCGGAAGAGCGCGGGCTCGGGAGGGAGGATCGGGCGGGCCCGCGCCGCTCGGCCGTGCGGGGCGAGGCGGATCCGAGGGATCGCGACCTGCGGAACGGGGCGGGCCGGTGCGGCGAGCGGGAGACGCTCGACCGGTTCCCCCTCGTCGGCCGTCCCGTCCGGGGCGATCACCGGTTCGAAGTCGATCGTTCCCGACATCGAGGATCCGGCGGAATCGAGGGGGTCGACGGCTCTAAAGCGACCGCTCGGGAGCCCCTGAAACAGGGTCGGGAACGGGGCGTTCCCGTGCGTTCTATCGGTCGAGGCGCGAGCTTCCCGGCGGGGGCGGAAGACCGAGCGCCTCGGCGAGGGAACGACCGTTCGTCGCCGCGTCGCCACGGAAGTGGTTGTTGAAGAACCCGTAGACGACGTCCGATCCTTCGGCGAGCGTGCGCAACCGGGGCACCCACGACGCGAGCTCCTCGGCCGAGTAGGCGTAGTCGTACCACGTCGGGCTCCCGTGTCCGTGCCAGCGAACGTAGGCGAACGGCGCGGTGATGCGGAGATCGATCGGGAGGTGGGGCCCGTCCAGGACCACGTAAGCGAGATCGAACTCCTCGAGGAGCGCGTACGACTCCGGCACGAGCCAGGACCGTTCGCGGAACTCGACGGCGACCGGGAGATCGCGGGGCAGCGACGTATAGAACGTCCGCACCGTCGCGGCATCGAACGGGAGAGAGGGAGGGAGCTGGAGGAGCGCGGCGGCGAACCGACCGGCGTCCCGGATCGGTTTCAGCACCGCGAGGAACCGCGCGACCTCCTCGTCGGTGCCGACGAGACGGAGGTCGTGCGTGATCGTCTGAGGGAACTTCGCGGCGAACCGAAACCCGGCCGGAGTACGTCGGACCCACGACCCGGCGACCGACGGGGGCGGGAGTCGATAGAACGTCGAGTTGACCTCGACGATCGGGAAGAGGCTCGCGTAGTAACGGAGGCGGTCGGCGACGCCGCCCGGAGGGTAGACCCGACCGACCCATTCGGGGTAGTCCCAGCCGCTCGTGCCGAGGAGGATCCGACCCACGTCCGCGCCCGGGAACGACAACGCGAGCGGCCCGTTAACGCCTCGTTGAGGGCCCCAAAGGTGCTCGGGGCCTGATTCTCAACCAAGAGAGGGGCGTTCGGGATTCTTAAGGCCGGGGTCGCTCGCCCGGCCCCGTGCACGATACCGGGAACCGATCGAGCCGCGTGAGGTTCGGCCTCGTCGTCGGACTCGCGATAGCGCTCTTCCTCGCTCCGGCCGGTGCGATCGCTTCTCCCGTACCGGCGGAGACGCTCCCGTCGTCGACCGCCAGCAGTTTCGTCTTCGTGAACGCCACGCAGGACTTTGAGTTCCAGCCGGACGCCGTGACGGTCAGCCCCGGCACCTTCGTCCACTTCGTGATCACCCAGGCCTCGGATGTCGAGCACACCTTCGATCTCTCGTCGCTCGCCAACTACACGATCCCGTCGGGCTACTCCTCCGGGCAGCTCGCGGCGTTCTTCTCGGCCCACCCGCCTCTCGTGAACCTCACGCTCAGCGCGTCGCCCACGGGAGCCGAGTACTTCGCCAACATCTCGGCGCCCCCGGTCGGAACCTACGAGTTCGTCTGCACGATCCATTTCGCCTACGGCATGGTCGGGATGCTGACCGTCGGAACGTCTTCGTCCTCGTCCACGTCGCCCTGGCTCGCCATCGAGATCGGCGTCGGCGCGGGGGCCGCGGTCATCGTGATCGGACTCGTTGTCTTCTGGGTCCGGCGACGTCACATAGCGGGTCCTCCGCCGGGCGTGGGTCCTTCCGGGCCGGAAACGGGCCCCGGTTCTCCGCCGGCGAACCCGTAATAAACCGCCTCGCTACCGCGCGAGCGGGATACGGATGGTCCAGGTCGACATCGACGTCGCGAAGTGCACGGGCTGCGCGCACTGCCGGGACGTCTGCCCCGTCAACGTCTTCGAGCTGAGGCCTCGCGACCAGTTGCCGGACGTCGTCGACGACCCAGAGGTCGCCGCGAAGTTCCAATTCCGCGGGGAGAAATCGCTCGCGGTGCTCGGACCGGAGTGCATCGTATGCGAGGCGTGCCTCTTCGAATGCGAGGGCGAGTGCATCCTGATCACGGACGACGAGGGGAACGTCCACCGCTCGACCTACAAGTGAGGCCCTCCGGCTAAGTTTCGGCGGTCCCGCTCACGTTTTTTCGCCGACCTCGGGGCAGCGTTAAATAGACGGCGGCCCCGCCGGTGACGCCGTGCCCGAACCGCCGGTCGAGGAGGGGCGCACCGTCGTTCTCGGCGAGCGGCAGCTCGCGATCGGCTTCCGCCTGATCGGCCTCCAGGACGTCATCGACGTGACGCCGGAGAACGAGTTCGCGGAGTTCCAGCGGGTGATGAACGACGGTCGGTTCAATCTCGTGATCGCGAGCCAGTCGATCCGCGCCCATCTCTCCGAATCGCAGCGGGCCCACGCCGACGCCTCCCTTCACCCGCTCGTGGTCTTCGTCCCGACGCCGACCGGCGAGTACGAAGTGGAGAGCATCAACGCGCTCGCAAAGCGCGTGCTCGGCGTCACGCTCACGGTTCCGTCCTAGGAGGAGAACGTGGTCCAAGGCGTCATCTCGCGCGTCTCGGGTCCGGTCGTCATCGCCGAAGGCCTCGAGGACGCGAAGATGTACGACGTCGTCCGCGTCGGCACGCTCGGCCTCGTGGGCGAGATCATCCGCCTCGTCGGGAGCACGGCGACCGTCCAGGTCTACGAGGACACGACCGGCATCCGACCGGGCGACCCCGTCGAGAGCACGGGCCAGGCCCTGAGCGTCGAGCTCGGACCCGGCCTACTGAAGTCGATCTACGACGGGGTGCAGCGACCCCTCGACGTGATCCAGAAGAGCGTCGGCGACTTCATCACCCGCGGGACGGTCGCGCTGCCTCTCAACGAGACGGCGAAGTGGGAGTTCGCTCCGACCGCGACCGTCGGTGCTGAGGTTGCGCCCGGCACGATCCTCGGAACGGTTCAGGAAACCCCGCTCATCCTGCACAAGATCCTCGTACCGCCCGGCCTGAGAGGAACGCTCACCGAGCTCCGGGGCGGGAGCTTCACGATCCGCGAACCGATCGGCTCGCTCACCACGGCGGCCGGTCCGGTGCCCCTCTACCTGTCGCAGAAATGGGTCGTCCGGGTGCCGAGGCCCGTCGCTCAGAAGCTCGCCCCCGGCATCCCCCTCGTGACGGGCCAGCGAGTGATCGATAGTTTCTTCCCGGTGGCCAAGGGGGGAACGGCGTGCATTCCGGGACCCTTCGGGAGCGGGAAGACGGTAATGCAGCAGCAGTTCTCGAAGTGGGCCGACTCCGACATCGTCGTGTACGTCGGCTGCGGGGAGCGCGGGAACGAGATGACCGAGGTGCTCGCCACGTTCCCGAGCCTGCAGGATCCGAAGTCCGGCCGCCCGCTCATGGAGCGCACGATCCTCATCGCCAACACCTCGAACATGCCGGTCGCCGCTCGCGAGGCGAGCGTCTACACCGGGATCACGATCGCGGAGTACTACCGGGACATGGGCTACGACGTCGCGCTGATGGCCGACTCGACGAGCCGATGGGCCGAGGCGATGCGGGAGATCTCAGGCCGCCTCGAAGAGATGCCGGGCGAGGAAGGCTACCCGGCCTATCTCGGCCGACGCATCGCAGAGTTCTACGAGCGGTCCGGCCGCGTCGTCACGCTCTCGCCGGACGGCCGCAATGGGTCCGTCACGGTCGTCGGCGCCGTTTCTCCCCCGGGAGGTGACACGTCTGAGCCGGTGAGCCAGAACACCCTCCGCGCGACGCGCGTTTTCTGGGCGCTCGACGCGTCGCTCGCCTCGCGCCGCCACTTCCCGTCGATCAACTGGCTGCAGAGCTATTCCTTGTACGTCAACGATCTCGAACCGTGGTACCGGGATCATCTCGCTAAGGAATTCGTTCCCTTGCGCCGCCAGGCCCTCGAGGTCCTCCAGAAGGAGGCTGAGCTCCAGGAGATCGTCCAGCTCGTCGGGGTCGACGCTCTCCCGGAGCGGGAGAAGGCGACGCTCGACGTCGCGCGGATGATCCGCGAGGACTACCTCCAGCAGAGCGCGTACGACGAGGTCGACACCTACACGTCGATCGGCAAACAGTACCGGATGCTGCGGACGATCCTCGCGTTCGGCGATCGCGAGCAGGAGGCGGTCGCGCGAGGCGCGACCGTCGCACAGCTCCAGGGGCTTCCCGTCCGCACCAAGCTCTCCCGGATGAAGTGGATCCCCGAAGCGGAGGCGAAGACCCAGTTCGATTCGCTCGAGCTCGAGATGACCCAGGCGGTCGCCGCGGTCGCGGCGGGAGCGTCGTAATGGCCACGAAAGGCTCGGGGACGACCCGCGCCCTTCCCGAGGTGCCCGTCGACTATCGCACGATCGACCGGGTCTCGGGCCCGCTCCTCTTCGTCCGCGACGTCGCGAACGCCGCCTACGGCGAGATCGTCGAGATCGCGCTCCCGAGCGGGGAGCGACGGCAGGGCCAGGTCCTCGACTCGCGCAAAGGGCTCGCGATCGTCCAGGTCTTCGGGCCGACGATGGGCATCAACGTCGAGCAGACGAGCGTGAAGTTCCTCGGCGAGGTCGCGACCCTCGCCGTCTCCGACGAGCTCCTGGGCCGGGTCTTCAACGGGCTCGGAGAGCCGCGGGACGGGGGGCCGAAGATCGTGAGCGAGAACCGGCTCGAGATCGTCGGCAATGCCATGAACCCGTACTCGCGCCAGGAACCGAGCGAGTTCATCCAGACGGGGATCTCGACGATCGACGTCAACAACACGCTCGTCCGGGGCCAGAAGCTCCCGCTGTTCTCCGCTGCGGGGCTTCCCCACAACCAGATCGCGGCCCAGCTCGTCCGCCAGGCGAAGCTGCGCGACTCGACCGAAGGATTCGCGGTCGTCTTCGCGGCGATGGGGATCACGAGCGAGGAAGCGAACTTCTTCCTCAGAGAGTTCGAGTCGACCGGTGCGCTCGAACGGGCCGTCGTCTTCTTGAACCTTTCCTCCGACCCGTCGATGGAGCGGGTCGTCACGCCCCGGATGGCGCTCACCGCCGCCGAGTTCCTCGCCTACGAGCGCGACCTCCACGTGCTCGTCATCCTCACCGACATGACGAGCTACTGTGAGGCGCTCCGCGAGATCTCCGCCGCCCGCGACGAGGTTCCCGGTCGCCGCGGCTACCCCGGTTACCTCTACACCGACCTCGCGACCCTTTACGAGCGGGCCGGGAAGATCCACGGACGCAAGGGCTCGATCACCCAGATCCCGATCCTGACGATGCCGTCGGACGACGTCACCCACCCGATCCCCGACCTGACGGGGTACATCACCGAGGGCCAGGTCTTCGTCAGCCGCGAGCTCCACCGTAAGGGCGTCTACCCGCCCATCGAGATCTCGGGCTCCCTCTCGCGCCTGATGGGTCTCGGGATCGGCAAGGGGCACACCCGCGAGGACCACCGCGGGGTCTCCGACCAGCTGTTCGCCGCCTACGCTACGGGCAAGGACCAGCGCGCCCTCTCGGCGATCGTCGGCGAGGAAGCCCTGAGCGCGACCGACCGACTTTACCTCAAGTTCGCCGACCGGTTCGAGAAGGAGTTCGTCACCCAGCGACCGGACGAGGACCGACCGATCGACAAGAGCCTGACGCTCGCCTGGAACCTCATCTCCGACTTTCCCGACTCCGAGCTGAAGCGAATCCGGCCGGAGTTCATCGAGAAGTACCGCGCCCACCCGCCGGCTTCGGGAAGCTAGGCGGCGGAGAGGGCCATGCCGCTCGAGATCGTTCGGCCGACCCGACTCGAGCTCATCCGGACCCGCCGCCGGATCGCCGTCGCGCAGCGCGGACTGAACCTCTTGAAGCTCAAGCGCTCGGCCCTGATCGTCGAGTTCTTCGCCCTCTCCCGAGAGGCCCTCCGCCTTCGGGGCGACCTCCAGGAGCGGATCGCCCGCGGCTACGAGTCGATCCGGTTGGCGGAGATGATGGAAGGACCGACGCGGCTCGAGAGCATCTCGATGCTGCTCCCCGACATACTCCCCATCCGCGTTCGGACGAAGAACGTCATGGGCGTCCGCACCCCCCGCGTCGACCGCGGGACGTACCGCGCGGTCGCCGCGCCCGAGCTGCTCGACCTCCCGACGTCCGTCGATGAGTCGATCCGCCACTTCCAGGGGATCTACTCGGTCGTTCTCGACATCGCCGAGAAGGAGAACGCGCTCCGCCGGCTCCTGAAGGAAATCGAGAAGACGAAGCGCCGGGCGAGCGCGATCGAGAACGTGCTCATCCCGCGCCTCCAGGCGACGGTGCGCTACATCAAGTTCCGGTTCGACGAGATGGAGCGGGACTCCTTTAGCATGCTGAAGACCGTGAAGCGAAAGATCCAACAGGAGGGTGAAGGTGCCGCCATCGCCTGATGCCGTGCGGCGGTTCACCGCCGTCTGGACCCTCTCGTTCGCGCTCAAACTGGTCGCGGTCGCCGTCTTCGCTTACCTCGTGCTCCGGATCGTGGGAGGGCTCTCGTGAGCGCTTCCTCGACCGAAGCGGGCGGGGCGGACGTCGGCTCGATCGAGGCGCTGAAGCGCATCAAGGCGGCCGAGGCCGAGTGGGACGCGAAGGTCGCCCGAGCGCGTGAAGAAGCCGAAGGAGCGATTCGGCGGCTCTCCGAGGAGGGCGACGCCGCCGTGAAAACGGCCCACGCCGAGGCGGATGCGGCGCGGACGCTCGCA
>JASHQN010000100.1 GCA_030039135.1 Thermoplasmata archaeon
CCAGAACGCCGCGGTCGCTCCCAGCGCGACCACGCCGGCCGGCCACAGATCAAGGAGGATGTCCGTCAGCGCCACGATCCGCCCTGCCAACGACCGGAAGGCGCGCGCCGCGAGGCAATCGCGGTACGCTCCATGGGCCAGCCGTCGTCCCGGGCGGGGCTAGCGGACGAAAACTCCGCAGTCGAAAAATCGCCGAGCGGGTGCGGGATCCGCGGCTGTGGTCCACGTTGGGTCCACCGCATCTCGGTCCCTCCCTGCTTCGGCCGGCCCACCGCCGTGCGGCGAACCGTGGCTAATCATACACACGAATAGGGATAAATAGCTAAGCAAGCGAGCCGTCCGGACTGAGCCACCGATCCGCCGGGGCCGCGCGTCGGACGACGATTGCCGGCGCCGCGGCCGGCGGGGCCCTCCGAGAGGACGTCTCCCGCCGGGACAGGGAGAGGACCGGCGCCGTCCACCCCCAACGGCGAGTGGACTACCGAGCCTTGGTTCGGCGTTTTCGGGGAGTGCGGGGGCGTGGGGCGGTGCCGCCGTCCTCGGCGAAGTATTTCTGCATCGGCTCCCAGTAGAACTCGTACCACCCTTTGTCGACACCATCCCGGAACTTCTCCGGGATCCCGACGTGGTCGACGATGAGCTGCGTGCCCTTTCCCTTCGGTTTCAGCTCGAGGCGTAAGATCGAGTACGCTCCCTCGGGCCACTCGCTCGCACGCCAGGCCTGAACGATCCGGCGGGCGGGAACAAGCTCCACGTTGTAGCCCGAGATGTAGGAGTCCCCCGCGGTGAAGCTCCCGCCTTCTCTGCGGCTCAACCGGGCCGCCTGACCCGTGAAGCGGGCATGACGCCGGCTGTCGAGGTACGCTTCGTAGACGTCGCGGGGCGGGACGCTGAACTCCACTTCATGGTGCACGGGTCGACACATGGTTTCCTCGGCTCCCCTTCGGGGCCGGAGTTCCGGAGGCCCAGAATATACTTAACCGTTTGGTTTACTATTCATCCAGCGGCGGAGTATGGAGAAGGTCGGTCAGCCGGACCCCTCGGGAGAGGACGAGCGGCTGAGCCGGCTCTTCCGCGCTCTCTCCGACGCGACGCGACGGAGCCTGCTCTCGCGCCTGACCCTCGGGCCGGCCAAGGTGACGGACCTGGCCCGCCCGTTCCGCATGAGCCTCCCCGCGGTCTCGAAGCACCTCAAGATCCTCGAGGACGCCGGGCTCGTCTCCCGGGCCGTCCGGGGCCGTGTGCACCGGCTCTCGCTCTCGGGGGAGCCGCTCCGGCAGGTCGAGATCTGGCTGGACCCCTTCCGATCGTACTGGGAGGCAACGTTCGCGGGCCTTCGGCGCGATCTTTCAGCGCATCCTCCTCGGGCCGAGCGGCGACGCCCGCGTGGGCGAAGGCTGGATTCGGGCCGAAACGGGGACTGATCGAGAGCCTGCCGACGAGGTCGTCCCTCCGAGGCGAGGGGCTATGAGGTCCCGGGCTAGGCGGAGATAGGCAGACTCAGGAGGGAAACAACCTGGCCCACGAACCGAGTCGACGCGACGCGGGAAGCGGGCCGGACGCACGGTTCCGGAAGTACCTCACCGAGGACTGGCGCCGTTGGATGGCCGAGGCCCCCGAGGTAGCGACCGCCGTCGGCTTTCCCGGTTTCGACGACCGATGGTCCGACGACTCCCCCAAGGGGATCGAAGCGCGCAGGACTCACCTCTCGGAGAGCTCGGCCGCGCTCGGCGACATCGATCCGGGCGCGCTCTCGCCCGGCGAACGGCTGAACTGCCGTCTGTACCGCCGCCTCCTCGACCTCGCGACGGCCGGCCTTCGGTTCGGCGACGACGCGTTTCCGTTCCACTTCGGTTGGCCGCACAATCTCTGGATGCCCCTCAACCAGATGGACGGCATCCACCTCTCGGCGGGCCAGCTCCTGCCGGTCCAACCGAAGGAGACGCGGGCCGATCTCGAAGCGATCGTTCGACGACTGCGCGCGCTCCCGGTCGCCCTCGACCAGAACCTTCGGCTGCTGGAGCGGGGCCGCGACGCGGGCTACGTGCCGCCGAGGATCGCCATCCGCGGCCTACCGGACCAGGTGGCGGGGCTCGCGCCCGAGGACATCACAACGAGCCCGCTCTGGGAACCCTTCCGCGAGCTCCCGGCCGCGCTCGCGGCGGCCGATCGAAGCCGGCTGCTCGACGAGGTGCGTGGGGCGTACGCGCAGGGCATCCGTCCGGCGGTGGTGCGGCTCCATCGTTTCCTGGTGGACCAGTACCTTCCCTCTGCCCGTGAGACCGTCGCGGCGTCCGACCTCCCCGACGGCCGAGCAGCGTACCTCCACCACGTCCGCTGGACCACGACCCTCGACCTCACGCCGGAAGCGATTCACGAGATCGGCTTGGCCGAGGTCCGGCGCAATCGGGAAGCCATGGAGACGCTGCTGCGGGCCACGGGGTTCGCCGGGACGCTGGCGGAGTTCCACCAGTTCCTGCGCTCCGACCCCCAGTTCTTCAGCCGGACGGCCGAGGAGCTCGTCGACGGGTTCCGGGTGATCGCGAAGCGGATCGATCCGGAGCTCGCGCACCGGTTCGGTCGGCTGCCTCGGCTTCCCTACGGCGTGCTCCCGGTGCCCGACTTCGCCGCGC
>JASHQN010000101.1 GCA_030039135.1 Thermoplasmata archaeon
GGAGGGGACGGTGGGGTCGGAGCGCGCGCCTGGGCGCTCGAGCGGTCCGCGGCGATCTTGAGCGCGTGGGCCCGGGTCCACTTGAACCGGTGGCCGACGCGACCGAGGTGGAGCTGCTGTTTACGACAGGAGCTCGAGCAGAAGTGGAAGACGGTCCCGTCCCGCTTGACGAACATCGCGCCGGTGCCGGGCTCGATTTCCCGGGCGCAGAACGAGCACTGGCGCTTGACGACCATCGTCCCCTCGCTAGCGCACGGAGAGCTTGCGGGCCTCGCGCGCCGTCTCGCGCAGGATGAGCACGTCCCCGAGCCGGATCGGCCCCGCGACGTTGCGGGTGATGATCTTGCCCCGGTCCCGGCCCGCGAGGACCCGGACCTTGACCTGCGTCGCCTCGCCGGCCATGCCGGTCCGGCCGACGAGCTCGACGACTTCGGCCGGCGAGCCTTTCTCTTCTGCCATCGCGCGAGCCCTCCCGAGGGTCCCTTACTTCTTGAGCGTCAGGAACGCGCCGGCGAGCTCGTCGAGGAGCGCCTTCGCCTCCCCCGGCTCGACGACGGCCACGCTGGCCGCCGACTTCGAGAGCCCGACCGATTGGCCGAGCCGCTGCTTCTTCGGCACGTACACGTACGGGATTCGCTTCTCCTCGCAGAGCATCGGGACGTGGACGAGGATCTCGACAGGGTCGACGTCCTCGGCCATGATGACGAGCTTGGCCTCGGCGCGCTCGCTCGACTTCGTGACCTCGTTCGTGCCGACCCTCACTTTACCGGTCTCGCTCGCGATCTGCACGAGCTGGAGGGCCTTGTCGGCGATCTCGCTGGGAGTCTCGAACCGCACGTAAATCGGTCGCGCCATGCACTGCCTCGCGTCAGCGGAACCCCTTTCGGGGGTCCTCGGCTCACGGGTGGGACCCCCCTACGGCCCACGCTATTTAACGTGACCGGACTTCGAACGCGGGACCCCCCACCGGACGAGTGGATCGAGTTCCCTCCGGGCTCCGACCGCGATCCGGGACGCGTTCGACCGTCCAGTTACCCGGACCGATCCCTCGACGCGCGTTGCACCCGGGATCCGCCGGTCCCGCTTCGGTCACTACCGGCGAGCCCGGGGCGCTCGCCGCCTCGTCTCGGGAACCCCGGTCTAGCGCCGACCGGGAGCGAGGGACGCCTCTTCGGCGAGGAACGCGAGCGTGCGTCGCCAGGCTGCCGCGGCGGTCGCGGAGTGATGGCCCTCCCAGCCGGGCCGGTGGAACGCGTGACGGACCCCGGCGTAGAGCTCGACCGAGATCCGCTTCTTCGCCTTCACCGCCGCCGGTAGGAGCTCGGCGAACGCCCACGGGGTCACCCGCTCGTCCTCGGAGGCGAGGACGAGAAGCAGCGGTCCCTCGAGACCCTCGACGTCCGCCGCCCGCTCGATCCGCCCGTAGTAATCGACGGCGAAGTCGAAGTGCCGGTGGCAGGCCGCGAGAAGCGCGACGCCGCCCCCCATGCAGAAGCCGACGGTGCCGATCCGCGCGTGGGAGGGCAGTCGACCGCGCACCGCCGAGCGGGCCGCGTCGAGTTTGTCGAGGATGGCCGAGTCCGCGAGCCCCGCACGGAACGCCCGCGCCTCCTCGAGGTTGGAGAGGTAGCGCCCGTCGTACAGGTCCACGGCCGCGGTCGGGTAGCCCGCCGCGGCGAGGTCGCGTGCCACGGACCGGACGTACTCGTCCCGTCCGAAGACCTCATGGACCACCACGAGGCCGAGCGCGCCCTTCTCACCGTAGACCTCCGGCGCTCCGGCCGCTGCGTGCGCCACGGACCGACTCCCGACGCCCGAGGGGCGCGGGGGTTCAAAGGCTCGCGGACGCCACGCCGAACGACGCAGGACCCTCCTCGGGATGGTCGGCGAAGTAGCGGCGGGCCGGCGCGACGAGGCGATCGAGGGCCGCCGCCACCGCTCGCTTCACGTCCTGCGGGTGAAGGGAGCCCTCCCGCCACGCGGCCGTGAAGCTTCCCTCGTTTTCGTAGGTGACCGGGCCCCCGTGTTTCGCCGCGCGTTCGACCTCGAGCCGCCCCTCCCAGGGGAAGACGATGAACCGTACGGCCTCGACGACGGGGTTCCCCTCGACCTCCTTCGCGGGACAGAACGCGCCGCCGATACGGTCGGCGATGTCGGTGCCGGACGCGGAGATCCCGATGGCGGACGACGGCTCCGACTTCGACATCTTGCGTTCGGTGACGCCCTCCACGGGGTCCATCCGGCCTCCGCCCTTGAGCGAAGAGAGGAGCGGGGTGTGGATCGCGCACGGGACGGGCCAATCGTAGTGATGCGCGACCTCCCGTGCGAGGACGTGGGCCCGGCGCTGGTCGAGGCCGCCGTAGGCGAGGTCGACGGGAAGCTCGAAGATGTCGGCGGCCTGCATCGGAGGGTAGAACAGCTTCGACGAATCGAGGTTCGACTCCTCCTCGCTACGCCCCAGGATCGACATCGCCCGCTTGATCCGGGCGAGCGACGTCGCCTTCGCGACGCGAACGACCCGGGCCCAGTAGTCGGAGCGGCCGGTGAGCTCGCTCGCCCAACGGTACCGGACCCGAGACGGGTCGAGGCCGAGGGCCCCGAACGCCGCCGACATCGATCGGCCGGCGGCCCGGATCCGATCGAGGTCCCCCCCGAGCTTGTCGTTGATCCACGCGTGCCAGTCCGCGAGGAAGATCGTGACGTCGCAGCCCGCCTCGGTCAGATCGAGGATCTTCCGGGCGGTGATGAGGTGGGCGACCGTGAGGCCCCCCGACGGTTCGAAGCCGATGTAGGCCCGGGGCCGTTCGGAACGGGCGAAGAGCGTGCGGATCTCGTCGGCGGTGAGGACCTCCGCGGTGTGCCGAACGACGCGGCGGACCCGTTCGTCGACGTCCACGCGTCCACGGAGGCCCGGCGCTACTTAATGGAGGGTGCTGGCCGGCGTAGGGCGCCCGCCGGTGGCTCCTCACCATTTAAGACCTCCCCGAGCGCTAGTACGGTGCCCGTTTCGCCATGAACGATAGCACCGCGGAGGGGATCTCCGCACCGGCCTCCTCCGCGTCGCCCTCCGACGCAGCGAGCTTCGCGAAGCTCCTCGGCGTCGGGGTCGAGACCGCGGAGACGCTCCTTCAGGCGGGGTACTCGACGGCCGAGGCGGTCCGCGAGCTTTCCGTTCCCGCGCTCGAGCGGCTCGGCATCACGTCGGCCGACATCGAGCGGATCCGTGGCGAGGGTCCGGTCCCATCGGGGGCATCGCAGACCACGGTGGACCACGACCGCATCGTCGAGCGGTGGGTCGGAACGGTTCACAAGAGCGAGCGACCCCGCCGCCGCCACGTGTCGGTGCCGTCCAAGGATTCGACCGATACGCTGCGGAAGTGGGTGGACGGCGACGACAGCGCGATGGAGGAGTGGATCCACTCGTCGGAGGCCGCGCGCCCCGCCCCCTCCCCCTCGGCGGGATCCCTCGGCGTTCCCGAGACCGTCGCACCGGCCCGTCCTCGCTCGGTGGACGCGGTCGCGGCCCCGGTGGTCGAGCGGGAGGAGACGGTCGTTCGCTGGCTCACGGGCCTTCTCGACCGGGTCAAGAGCGATCAGTTCGACCCGACGAGCCTCATCCAGGAGGCGCAGGACCTCCAGCGCCAGCTCTACGACGAGCGCACCAAGCGCAAGCAGCTCGAGGAAGAGGTCGAGCATGTCAAGCGTGGGTCGATCGCCGTGATCAAGTACGTCCGTTCTCACGAAGCGAAGGAGAAGGAGATCGCCGTCCGCTCCAAGGACGACGAGATCGCCGAGCTCAAGCTGCGGCTCCTCGCGCTGGAGGGCGCGGTCGCACGACCGGCGGACGCCGAGAGCTCTAGCCGCGGGGCGCCCGTGGCCCCCGTCGCCTACGCGGCGGACGCCGTCGAACGCGCGGCCCGCGATCTCGAATCCCGCCTTCGTCAGGAGTTCTCCGACCGCGAGCACGACTACATCGAGCGCGAGACCGACCTGCGGCGACGCGCGGTCCAGCTCGAGAGCGAGGTGCGGAACGTGCGGGCCGAGTTGGACCGGGCCCAGGAGCGCGGTGAGATGCTCAAGGGAGACCACGCCCCGATCCCGGCGGAGGTCGATCAGCGGCTCAAGGAGGTCGATCAGCGCGAGCGGGACCTCGTGACGCGCGAGAACGAGCTCCGGAGCCGGTTCGAGGAGATCCGCATCCGCGCCGAGGAGATCGAACGGCGTCGGGCTCCGATCGAGGTCAAGGAGCGGGAGCTTGTCACCGCCGAGCAGCAACTCCAGACGCGCCGGGAGGCGCTCGACGCGGAGGCGCGGCGCCTCGAGGACCTCCGGCACGAGCCCGGTCGCGGCGTGGTCGAGATGAGCGAGGTGAATCGGCTCGACAGCCTGCGTCGCGAGCTGCAGGCGAAGGAATCGGCGCTGCGCGGTCGGGAGACGGCGCTCGAGGTACGGGCGCAAGAGCTCGATCGGATCGCCGCGAGCGTGGCGACGGCCGAGGGCGGGGCAGAGAAGGCCGAGCCGACGCCGGCGGCGGCCGAGATCCGCGTAAAAAGCGGGATCCGCCGCCTCGACGACCTGCTCTACGGTGGGTTCCCGATCGGCGCTCAGGTGCTCATCAATGGCCCTGCGCACACGGGAAAGGACGCCCTCGCCCGCCTGTTCTCGATCGAGGGCCTGAAGCTCGGCATCCCGTCGATCTGGGTCGTTACCGACAGCACGTGGGCCCAGGTACGGGACGACCTTATCGGGCTCTACCCGGGGTACGCCGACGCGGACAAGAACGGCATGGTCCGCTACGTCGACATGTACTCCCGCAGCGTCGGCGCGCCCCAGGCGGCGACCGGGGTCCGGATGCTCTCCTCGACCGACAAGGGCGTCCTCGACCAGCTGGCCCAGACCGTCAACGGTTTCTCCGAGGAGCTCAAGGAGAAGTTCCCGACCTACCGCCTGATCTTCGAATCGGTCTCCACGGTGACCGCCTACCTCGATGCCACCGCGACGTTCCGGTTCCTGCAACCGTTCATCGGCCGTAGGAAGCTCGACCAGGCGGTCGCCTACTACGTGCTCGACCGGGGTATGCACTCGGACGCCGACCTCGAGACCCTCGAGCACATGGTCGACGGCTCGATCAATCTCAAGGTCGAGCAGTTGAAGACGTTCCTCGCCGTGAAGGGGATCGGTGAGACCCAGTCCCGAGCCTGGATCGGCTACACGTTCACGAAGCGTTCCCTGAACCTCGGCTCGTTCAGTCTCGACCACATCCGCTAGCCCGGGCGCTGGTCGGAAGGCTCCTCGTCCGGTCGTAGGAACGGTGCGAGCGAAAACCGAAAGAGCCTCCGCTCGCGTCGGCCGTCGATGGACCGGGGCGAGATCCGAGAGGTGCTGATCTTCACGCTGGCCGGCGCGGCGGTCCTCGTCCTGATCGTCCTCGTCGTCTTCTTCTCGAGCGTGATCCCGTGAGCGGGTCGATCCGCCCGCACTCGGCCCATCGGTACGCCGTGACGGTCGAGTGGACGGGCGACGAGGGCGTCGGGACCCGCGACTATCGATCGTATCGCCGGGACCACGTCGTCCGAGTCCGAGGCAAGCCCGACCTCGCGGGCTCGTCGGATCCAGAGTTCCGCGGGGACGCCCGTCGCCACAACCCCGAGGAGCTCCTCGTCGCCGCGCTCTCCGCCTGCCACATGCTCTCGTACCTGCACCTGTGCGCGGTGAACGCGGTCGTCGTGACCGGGTACACCGACGACGCCGAGGGGACGATGGAGACGGACGCGGACGGCGGCGGACGCTTCACGGGCGTCACCCTGCGGCCCCGGGTCCGCATCGCGTCGGGCGACCCGGGGCGTGCGCTCGAGCTCCACGAGCTCGCGCACCGTCGCTGCTTCATCGCGAGTTCGGTGAATTTCCCGGTCCGGCACGCGCCGACCGTCGAGCCGGTCCCCGCACGCTAGGCGGAGGTCCGGACCCCGCATCCCGGCCGGCCGCCCCACCGGCACGCGCTCGGGCGACGGGCACCGGCCCGCCGGGGGCGGGGCCCCCGGTCGCCCGCACCTCACCCGGCGACCCGTCGACGACGACCTCGGCCCCGGGACGAAGGGCTAAGTACGCCCGGCCCGGTCGGTTTTCCGCTAGGCTGGACCGGGGGGTTGGGCGTCCCCTTACACACCGAAACCGTCCTTAGCGGGGGTGACAGGCAGGAGCGACGTTCGGACGAGCAGCGTGTCTCGCGTGGCTTCGTAGACGCTCTGTTCCGCTGGGCCGCGGGCACCGCGACGAGCGCTCGGAGGAGCGCCCTAGCGGTTATCCATCACGGGCACCGGGTTAGGTCCTGACGGGAGCAGCCTCACCGTGACCCGTCGACGCTGGCGGGGTGACGGGGCTGAGGAGCGCGCGGGGTCTCCACGCCGCCCGTTCGGGCGACAATCCTGCCGGCCTAGCACGCCGTCCGCGCGGCCGGTGGCCGCGGCGCTGGCGCCGACCTTAAGTACCGGGATGCCGCGTTCTTCCCCAAAAGCGACCCCCATGCATAGCTACGTCGACCTGTTCTTCGACTCCGAGGGCCCCTCGCCCCTCGAGATCTCCGACCGACTGCGCGCGGCGGCCGGCATGGCGTTCATCATCGGGCCGCACGATATCGCATTCGAGTGGCACACGGTCGAGGAGTTCCGGGAGAAGCTCTCGAAGATCCACGCGGCGCTCAAGGGGACGGGCGTCTTCTACCGGATCGAGACCGTGTCGGACGAGCCGGCCTACAACGAGCCGGCCCTCTGGCCACCGATCGGGCGCAACGACCCGGTTCACCCGGGCTACTGAACGTCCCCCACCCCTCCGTTTCCTGTGGAACGCGTTGGGCCCCAACCCTCAACCTCGGGGTCGACCGCATCGCGCTCCATGACCGCGCGGCGGTCCCGCGGTATCGGCTTCTTCCGTCCCTTCTCGTAGTCGTAGCAGACGACGACGGTACGCCCTCGGGCCGCGACCGTTCCGCTCCCGACGATGGAGAACCGATAGAGGAGCGTGAAGCTCGTGGTGCCGAGCGGGTGGGCCGGAGCGACCTCCCCGATGAGCTCGCTCCCGTACCCGACGGGGGCGAGATAGCGACAGGCAGCCTCTGCGATGATGATGTCGAGGGCCGAGGGATCGATGCGGCCGACGAGCGGGAGATAGTAGTCGCAGCGCAGCGTCTCCATGTAGGGAAAGTACGCGGCGTGGTTCAGGTGGTTCAGCACGTCGAGGTCGTGGTAGGGTACGTGGAACCGGCGCTGAACGCGCCAGGGCGCGCTCGTGGCGCTTCGCGGCGAGGTCATCGAACGCGGTCCACGTCCACCGGTGATATAGGAGAAGAGGGGGTAGGGGGCCGCGAGAATCGACCCCGATAGCCATGGCCGAGGACCGAACGTTGGGGGACACGGGTTCCACTGGAAACCGGGGGGTGGGGGGGTCGGATGCCGCCGCCCCCCACCCTCACGAGATGGCGGAGACGGTGGCCCGGGTACGCGAGCTCGTCCGAACCCACTCGAAACGGTTCGAGCGCGCGATTCCGCTCATCGCCAGCGAGAACCTCCTCTCCCCGTACGCGAAGGAGCTCCTCATCAGCGACTTCCACTCGCGGTACGCCGAGGGGCTCCCGGGGGAGCGGTACTACGAAGGGAACGAGCAGGTCGACCAGGTCGAGACCCTCTGCCTGGACCTGGCCCGCCGCCTCTTCCGCTGCTCCTTCGCGGACGTCCGCCCGATCTCGGGAACCGTGGCGAACCTCGCGGTGCTCAAGGCGTTCGCGGACCCCGGCGACCTGGTCGGCACGAGCCGCCTCGCCGACGGGGCCCACATCTCGAGCGCCTCGTTCGGGGCGTTCGGCCTGCGCGGCGTGAAACCGATCTACTACGCGTGGGACGCCGAACGAATGACGATCGACGTCCCGCGCACTCGGGAGATCCTCCGCGCGGTCCGGCCGAAGCTGTGCCTGTTCGGCCTCTCGCTCTTTCTCTTCCCACTGCCGATCGACGAGCTGCGAGGGACCCTCGAGGAGATCGGCGCGCGTGGATGGTACGACGGGGCGCACGTTCTCGGGCTCATCGCCGGCGGCGAGTTTCAGGACCCGTTGCGCGAAGGATGCAGCGTGATCAGCGCGTCGACCCACAAGACCCTCCCCGGCCCGCAGCACGGGATCCTACTCGCCGAAGGCCTAGAAGCGGAGGCGACGAAGCGCCTCCAGTCCGGCGCGTTCCCGGGCGTGACGAGCAACCACCACCTGAACGAGATGGCCGCCCTGACCGTGAGCCTTGCCGAGCACCTCGAGTTCGGCCGCGACTACGCCCGCCAGATCGTGGCGAACGCCCGCGCCCTCGGCGCGGCGCTCCACGAGCGGGGGTTTGACGTGCTCGCTGCGGACCTCGGCTTCACGCGGTCGCACACGATCGCGGTCCGCGTCGAACAGGAGGGTGGGGGCGAGGCGGTCGCCCAACGGCTCGCCGCCGCCGGGATCATCTCGAACAAGAACCTCCTTCCCGGCGACAAGAGCCCGCGGCATCCGGGGGGCATTCGGCTCGGCACGCCCGAGGTGACGCGGGTCGGGATGCGGGAAGCCGAGATGCGGCGGATCGCCGAGCTGTTCGACGACCTCCTCCACCGGGGCCGGAGCCCGGAGGAGGTCGCCGCCGAAGCCGCGACGCTGAAGTCCGGATTCACCAGCCTAAACTACTGTTTCGCAGCGGGGGAAGCGGCGTACCGGTACTACGACCTGGTCGGGCGCGATCCGGCCTAGCCGGAACCCTCCTCGCCGTCCCGGGTCGCTTCCGCCCGAACGAGCTCGGCCCGATCGAAGGCGGCCTGGTCGACGACCACCTCCGGGACGGTGGGCCCTTCGGAAGCGAGGCAGAACCGCGCAACGCCGTCCGGGCCGATACGGGCACCCAGCGTCCCGTCGGTGACGAGCGAGGCGACCCAGTCGGCAAGTTCCGGCGGCCGCGGGGACGGCCGCCACGCGGCACCGAGCGTCCCGAGATCGATCGCGCCCGCCTGCCGCACGAGGTCGACGACGGTCGCTCGCCCCTCGGCGAGGCGTCGAAGCCCCGCCTCGTCCTCTCCGTCCGACGCGACCGTGGTATCCCCCGTCCGACGGCGTCGACGCCAGACGCCGACCCCGAGGAGCGTCCCCGCGCATCCCCCCGCAAGGAGCGGGAGGAGCGTCTCGACCCCGGCGAACGGGCCGGGGGCCGCGGGGACTCCAATGGGCGGCACCACGGCGTCGCCGGCGAGGTCGGTCACGGTGACCCATCCGGCGCCGGCCCCGATCGCGCTGTAGTTCACCCAGACCGCGGTGCCCCCGCCACGTTCGACGAACGTCGGCGAGTCGACGACTTCGGTCACGCCAGCGAACGAGCTGGTGACCACGATCTCGGCGCCGTCGGCGGGATTGCCGAAGCGGTCGACGACCTGCCAGAGGGTGTCGCTCGCCCGCGCGCCGGAGAGCGCGGCGCTCGGATCGAACAGACGCAGGTGATCAACGTCGGGACCGACGACGACGGCGACCGGGCTCGTCGGCGTCGGGAGCGGCGCCGCGACCGTAAGTCCGACGTCGAGCGTTCCGGCGAGCTCGCTCGTCACGGTGACGTTGAGCATCCCGTTGAGCCACGCGGCCGCGGGTACGTTGAACCATCCCACGACCGGGCTCGGCAGCGGCCCGAGAGCGGAATCGTTCACCCAGCCGGGGGCCGTGTGCCCGGTTCCCTCTAGATCCAGTACGATCTCCGCCGGGGAGGCGAACGTCGGCACCGCTATGCCGGCCGGGTCCGTGGCCTGCCAGCTCAACGAGATCGCCGCTCCGGCACGCGGGGGGACGGTCGAGGAGCGCGAGAGCGGTACGATCGAGCTGGCCGGACCGATCGCGATGGATACGCTCGCCGTCGCCTCGACGACCGTCCCGAGCGAGTCGACGAGCGTCAGCGACAGGGTCGTGAAGCCCACCGACGGGGGCACGAACGTCGCCTGGAGGGGGCCATCGGCCCTCACCGGTCCGGTCGCAAAGGGCGTGGAAAGTCCGGTCGCGTTCCACCAGGCGCGCGCCGGAAGGATTCCGCCGACGACGGTCGCGGTGAGCGGGAGCGCGATTCCGGCCGACCCGTTGGCCGGAGCCGAGATTCCGACGAGTGCGAGCGGGTCCGCGATCCGCAGGAGCGCGGTGGCCGACCGGTTCACGCCGGTGGCGTCGATTGCCCACGTGCGCACGGTGTAGTTTCCTACCGACGAGGAACGGACATCGAATGTCCAGGTGGGACCGGGGGTATCGTCGCACTCGAGCGGCGCGATCCCCGTCGTGAGGCACGCCATCCCGTACGGCTCGGTTCCCGAGCTCGCGTCGACCTCGACCGCGATCGTCTGGTTGACGTAGCCGGCCGGGGCATTCGGTACGATCGACAGAGTCGGTAGCGGTTCGACGCTCACGTCGGGAAGCTGCCAGGCCGCTGAGGAATTGCCGTTCGAGAGGGTGACCACCGGCTGCGCCGTCCCGGCCGACGGGTAGCGGAGGACCGTCGTGCACGAGAGCTGGACCGATTGTCCCGTTCCCGATCGCGCCTCGCACGCGAGCGGGGTGCTCGGAAGCCCGAGACCGGGCGCGACCGAGGCCGAGTAGTTGTACCCTGCGGATCCCGAGCCGTTCACGGTGAGGTCGATGGACCCTCCCGCGTCGACGTTGGTTCGGTTCAGGCTCGCGAGGGTGATCGTCGTCGGCACGGCGAGGAGAGCGAGGCCGATCCGGGGGGTCGCGAGCGGGCCCGCGACGCTCGCGAACGTCGCGACGACGGACAGGTTCCCCAGCCCCGCACCGGCCGCCGCCGTCACGTTCGCGACCGGGCCATCGGAGGGGTTCACGAGAGCCCAACCGGCTCCGGAGAGGCTCCAGTCGAAGTCGGGATCGAGCCCGCTCGGGTCCCCGAAGGCCCCGATCGCCTCCGCTCGGACCGGGTCGACGGCGTCGGTGCTGTACGTGGCGGACGTCCCTCCCGGGACGAGGCGGATCGACGTGAGGTCCGGGTAGTACTCGATGCGGAACGCCGTGCCGTTCTGCGCGACGGTGGGAACCAAGCCCGCCGGATCCGTCGCCGGGGGAGTGACGTTCACGGCGACGTACGGCCCGGTCGTGATGTTGCACAGGGTGCCGTGACCCGGCCAGGGGCCGCAGGTCTTGTCGACCGCGGTGAGGATGCTGAAGTTGAACGCGCCGTCCGAGTTCGAGGTCACGTTGCCCGACGCCGCGACGCACGTGGCCCCGACGGCCCCGGAGCCCTCGAGGTACTCGGTGACCGTCTCGTAGAACGAGTAGGTCACCGTCACGATCGGCACGATCGTGGAGTTCGCGATCGTCACCGTTCCTGAGTAGTTCTGGGCGAGCTGGGGCAGGGGACACGGATCGTTCGAGAAGAGGCCCGCGGCGATCGGGTGGGCCGTTCCCACGTCCCGTTGCGGGGCGGACGGGTAACCGAGCAGGGTGCCCGCGACGAGCGCGACGACGAGCACCAGGATCAGAGCGCGGCGTCTGCGTCGGACGGACACCCGGCCTCCGTCCCGCCGCCCGGCGGGCGCAGTTGGTCGGGGGAGCGGCGAACTTCCGCATAACGGTTCCGAGGCGGGAGGGCGGTCGTGGCGAACGGTGAACGATGCGTCGCGACGCTCTCAAGCGCCCCGGGGATTCCGCGGGTCGTGCCGGACTGCGTCGTTACGTGGATCACGCCCCCGGTTCCGTCGTCGCTCCCTGCCGAGCGGGCACAGCTGGAGTACTCCTCCCGATCGATCGCCTTCGCCGAGGACGGTCACCGTCTCCTTCGAGCGTGGGGGCCTCCGGAACGACCGTGGGTGATCGGGGTCGAGGCCCAGGGGAAGCGATGGAGGCTCGAGGCGTGGGGCGCGCGGCCGGCCGAAGCTCGGCGGGCGGCGCGCGACCTCTTCTCCCTCGACCACCCGCTCCCCGAGTTCTACCGGCTGGTGCGAAGGGAGCCGGTCCTCGCTGGAACCGAGCGACGCTTCCGAGGCCTGCGCCTTCCGCGGGACGCGAGCGTGTACGAATCTCTCGTCCACGCCGTCGTCGGCCAGCAGCTCTCGGTTCGGGCCGCGAACGCGATCACGCGGCGACTCTTCGATCGGGTCGGTTCGTATCTCGATGCGGGAGGGGTGCGTGTGCCGAGCGTGCCGACGCCGGGGCGGCTCGGCGCGCTCGCCGTCGGGGAGCTCCGGGCGTTGGGCTTGAGCCGGGCGAAATCCGTGGCCCTGCGGGCGCTCGCCCGGTGGGCCTCTGCCGGGCCACCGACCGTCGAAGAGCTGGGGCGGATGCCGCGAGAGGAAGCGGTTCAGACGCTCGAGCGCCTGAGGGGCGTCGGGCGATGGACCGCGGAGAACGCCTTGCTGCGCGGCGCCGGCCGTACCGACGTCTTCGTGGCGGGCGACCTTGGGGTTCGCGCGGCGCTCGATCGGTTCGGCGCGCTTCCCCGCTCCCGACCCGAGGCCGAGGCCCGTTCGTGGGCCGACCGCTACTATCCCGGCTGGGGGAGCTACGCGACCCTCTACCTGTGGCGGAAGCTGGTCGTCGACCGGTCGTCGGCCCCGGCCGGCTGACCGGTCTCCGCCGTCCCGCCCCAGGGCCGCCTCGTGCCTCTCGCCGCGCTCATCGATCGTCCGTCCCTTCGCTCCCGTGGAGCGGGAAGGTCCGCACGGTTCGATGGGAAACCCGGTGGTCCGGTCCGAACGTGCTCTCTTTGAGCGCGATCGCGTCGACGCGGACCGATCGCGGCGGAGGAGGTGGCAGGCCGCCCTCAAGGATCGCGCGGGCTCGCTGCCGGTCCCGCGGAGAACGCACGCGCAGCAGCGTGAGGTGCGGGACGAACTCCTCGCGCTCGCTGGCGAACCCGATGTTCCCGAGCGCCTGCGCGACACGCCCGGCGAGCTCGCGGATCCGGTCGGCTCCGAGGGTGACGCCGATCCATACCACCCGGGGCCGGTCGATGGACGGGAATGCCCCCACGCCGTCGAGGGTAAGGGTAAACGGGGACACGTCGCGGACCGCGGGTTCCAGCGCCTCCGAGATGGCCGCCACCCGCGCCGGGTCAATCTCTCCGAGGAACCGAAGCGTGAGGTGCTGCGGGGCCGAGCGCTCCGCCCGACCCGCGGCGGCCTCCTCGCCGACATCGACGGCGACGAACGCCCGCACGGGAGACCGACGTCCGGGGGCCACTTACCCGTTCGCTGGGTGGGTGATCCGCGGCGCCTCGGCGGCCGGGATCGTCCAAACAAACGAGCGCTCCCGCCCCAACCCCCAACGCGCCAACGCGCGGCGGACGCGGGCGGCCCGTGGCGCGTCGCCGACGACGAAGAGGACCGCCGCCCCCTGTCGCTCGGCCTTCGTCCAGCCCCGACGCAGGCGCTCGGGCCGCAGGGCGCCCGATACCTCGGCCTCGACGTGCACGTCGCGTCCGCCGAAGTACCGCCAGGCCCAACCCAACCGAGCGGCATCGATCGCTCGGGCGATCGCCTCCGGGGTGCTCCCGGCACCGAGCGCGGGGATCTGACGAAACCGGGCGTCGGGCAGCATCGTGTCGAACCGCCCCTGGCGCAGGATCTCGAGACGGTAGCCGCGCCGGGCGAAAATGCGGAACGTCCGGAGGAGAAGGCGGCGGTGCTCGCCCGATTCGCTCGTCGCTCCGGTCGGCGTCGTGAGGCCGAGAAATCGTGCCCCGGCGGGGGCGAGGCGGACGGCGCTCCCGTCCCGCTCGATCCAGTTCCGACGCACGATTGAGCGCCACGCGTCGTCGAGCGCGGCCGGGTCGAGGGAGAGCCCGGGGAGATCGAGGGCGGAACGGACGACCGCGTTCTCGTGCAAGGGATTCCCTTCTTCTTCGGCGGCCAGCACGGCGAGGAGCAGGCGCTCCGCGCTCGCGTTCTCGGCGACCCGGCTCGGCCGGTCCAACGGGATCGCGAAGTCGCGCCGCGTACGATCGACGGCGGAGGTCCAGGGCCGCTCGGCCGGTGCGCCGGGGAACGGGACCGGTGGGATCGCCCGGAGCAGCCCGGTCTCGGCATCGAGCGCGACCCCTCGACCGGTGGGCAGCGATGGCAGGAGCCGTTCGGAGGCATCGCGGTCCATCCCGAGCCACCGCCCCGCGTCCGCGGCCGCCGCCGGCGGGACCCGGAACGAGACGAACTCGGCCGACGCGCCGGCGGCCGCGCCGTGAAGCTCGGGGGCGAGCCGCTCGGGATATTGGGTCGCTACGATCGCCCGCAGCCCGAACTTGCGGCTCTCCGCAAGGACCTCGGCCACGAGTCGGGGGGAGAATCCCTGGACCTCATCGAGGACGAGGAGGACTTCGGTCGGGCCGCGCCCCGACGCCGACGCGCCCGCCAGCCCGAGGAAGACGCGAGCGAGCACGAACGTTCCGGCCATCGCGGCCGCTTCGGGGCCGAGGCGAGCGGTCGGGAGTCGGACGAGGAGCGAACGGCGCTCGGCGAGGATCGACTCGACCGGTAGCCCTCCGTCGGGGGGAGCCAGCAGCTCGGCGAGGGACGGAACGAGCGCGACCTTGGACAGGCGCGTCGCCGCGGCCCATAGGAACTCCGGATTCCGCCGAACGATGGGACCGAGCTCTTCGAGGAAGCGGGCGAGATCCGGGCGCCGGGTGGCCAGCTGCGCCGACTCGCGTCGGGCGTCCGACGTCAGGAGATCGTAGAGGTCCAGCAGAGAGCCTGCGCTCTCCTGGACGAGACGTACGAAGGTGTCGAAGATCCGCTCAAGTCGGAACCCCCAGTAGAGCTCGCCGCTGTCCGCGGTGAGGCGCTTGATCGTGGCCACGAAGAGGGCGGCGGCCCGGTCCTCGTCGACGTCCCCGCCCAGCGCCGCGATCCCGGGGACCGGTCGGTTTCCGGCGTCGACCGCGATCAGCCGAGCGGCCCCCGCCGCGTCCAGGGACGCGACGATGGCGGGGGCCAGGTCGCCGTGGAGGTCGAGGACGACGACCGGTCGCCCTTGGGCGATCGCCTCTGCCGCGCGTCCGGCGAGGTAGGTCGTCTTGCCGGCGCCCGAAGAGCCGAAGACGATCGTGTGCCCCGTGGGCGGAGCCGTCGGCGCGCGGGAGACGATCCAGGGCGTCTCGGCCGTCCGGGCGATCGACGCCGGATCCCGCTCGATCCAGGCGTTCGGCGGAAACCCGCCGAGCGTGCGTCGGTGCCAGCTCCACCGTCCTCGGGCGCCGCTCGGCCGAATCCGGATCGTTCGGCCCGTGGTGAGCGACCAATCGGTGGCGATCGCGTCCGATAGGAGCGCGAACCGCTCTGCGTTCCCCTCCCGGTCCTCTGAGGAGAATCGGAAGCGACGGGCAACGCTGAGCGTCCCGCGAGGTCCCGCGATCCAGAAGGTTTGGAAGCCGAGCCACCCGGTCCGGCCCAACCACCGGTCGATCGCCGGGGGATCGAGCGCGGGCGGCTCGGTCCGGGACGGCGCCGAGGACGGGAGGACGATCACGATGCCCTGCCGCTCGGGCCCGCCCGCGGGCGGGCGGGGAGGAGGAGCGACCGGCCGCACCTCGAGGGACCCATAGGCTTCGGTCGGAGCGGCGAGGAGCAACTGGACGACCCGCGCCGGCCGTAGGGTCACCCACGGCACCGCCTCGGGGGCCACCGTTTCGAAGACCGCTCCGGCCGGCGCCGGTGCTTCGACCAGCGCGTGCGCGAGCGCCCGATAAAAATGCCAGCGGGTCCGCGGAGGCGCGCGGCACCGTACGCTCACGGCGTCAGGGGACCGCACGCCGCGCCTCCCCGAGGGCGCGCATCACGAGCTGTTCGATCTCCGCCCTCAGGAGCGGAAGATCGTTCACCCGGGCGAAGCGGCGCAAGGTGGCGGTCCCTACGAGATGGGTGACCGCACGATCGAACTCCCAGAGGCGGACCCGCCAGAGGAGGCGGCCATCGGGCAGGAGGTAGAGACGGGCGCGGGGACGGTAGGGCCCGGCGAGAGGCAAGCGGACCTCTCCGATCGCGCGGACCCGGCCGTTCGTTCGTCGAAGAACGGGTTGGGAGGCGTTCGACTCGATGTATTCGATATCCACGTTTCCACGAATCCTCCCGCCACCGGTGAGCCGCCGGCCGGCGGGTGGGCTCACGTCGGGTCGCGGAGCGGAGAAAGGAGCCCCGCGGCTGCCTCCGAGCGGCTCGGCCCGCGGTCGGACCACCGCGGGGACTCGGAAGTCAGTGGTCCGGCCAGAGGGCCGGGAAAGCGCTAGGCGTCGGCGCGACCCCGTGGCCGAGCAAGCGACCGGCGGAACCGGCCGGGCGTGCGCTCGGTGGGGGCGACCCGAGAGGACCCGTTCTCCTCGAGGGAGGCGCCCGATGCTAGCGGGTTGGGTCCATTCGCCCGGCTGGGTCGCGAGTACGGACGGCGATTCCGTTGGCGGCCGCCAGGGTCAGGGCCCGGGTACGGGACAGGCGCGCGTCGGAGGCGATCGGGGTCCTCAGGGCGACAGAACGTCGACAGAAGACGACGGATCGATGGGGCGACGCGAGGCCTCGCATTCGGGGGGTCGAGGCGACGAGAGTGTAGGACGCCTCCCTCCCGAGTGAATGATGAACGGTGCGCACCAGGAAGGAACCCACCCAAGGTTAGAAAGGACCCTCGCACGCCCAGGATACGGTGCTATCCTCTGGGGGCGATCTTGAGGGTCCCTTCCGGGGTGGTTGCACCGACTACCAGCGCGGTCCGGCTATTTCACTGGGGGCGGGGGAGAGGGCGGAACACTGCGAGGCCCGGCGTTTCAGTGCGTCGGTGGGTTCGTTTCCGGTACGACGATTCGCGGTAGCTCGCCCTGGATCGCCGGCGTGCGTCGGGCCGCGCTTCGGGCGGTGGCGTTCGCACGCGGAAGGAGCCACCGTTCGCCCCACGCCCGGAGCTCGCGAGCGGCCGGCGCGAGGCCGAGGCCCATTTCGGTCAACGAGTACACCACGGAGAACGGGCGCGTGCTGACGACGGTGCGCTGCACGACCCCCTGCGACTCGAGGAACTTCAGGGTAGCGCTCAGCGTCTTCGCGTTGAGGCGCGAGTTCGACTTCAGGATCTCGCTGAACCGTTGAGGGCCCTCGAGCAAACGGTGGACGATCGCGAGCCGCCACTCCGTGCCGATGACGCCCACGGCCGCCAGCACGGGGCAGAGGCTTCTCCCGTCAGCGGCGTCGCAGTGATCCGCGCCCGCGGGGACGGCGGGTCCGCGTCGCGAGGAGTCGGTTCCCATCCGAGCGACCTCGAGGTACCCAGGGCGCGGGGGCTTTTATAGTTACAGTATGAAAGTAGGTGAATCTCCGTAACCGAACCCTCGTTCCGGAAACCGGGTGGTCCGGGGCGCGGGCCGGGTACCTTTTTCTCCGCCGTCGTCCGTCCGCTCCCGTGGCGCCGCGCCGGGGAACGACGGAGCTGTCCGTCGAGCGTCCGCTCGATCCGGCGAATCCGATCGGCGGCGTGGCACGCCTCACCGCCCGCTTCGAGAGCGGCCCCGACGGCTCGCCGCCGTCGCACCGCGAGCTCGCCGAGGCCCTGGAGTCGCTGCGGAACGACCTCGACGCCCTCCTCGGCCCGCCGCTCGCCGCGGTCCCCGCGGCCCGGCCGGACCGCGGGCTTTCCGAACTCATCGAAACCTACCGCCCCCGGCAGCGAGAGCTCGTTGACGCCCTCCTTGACGACGGCGAGATCACCCGCGGCGAGCATGCGGTGCTCGTGGCGCATCTCGCGACCGTACGACCGGCGGCGCGGGCCGCTCCCGCCTCCGCTCCGCCGGAGAGGACGTTCGACCGACCGATCGCGGCCGTCCCCATCGCCGCGGACCGCTCTCCCGAGACCCCCCGGCCCGTGCCCGAGCTGCTCCGCCTCTACCGGATCGAGTCGCTCAAGCAGGCGGGAGCCGTCCGGGCCCGCCGCCAGATCTCGTTCGAGGAGTACATGGCGCTGAAGCGCCACTTCGGCCAGCAGGGATCCGAAGAAGCTCCTTCGCCCGGTTAGGCCCTCGCCCCGCTCATCGGATCCTGAGCTCGTTCGCGCCGCGCTTGCCGCGGGTCGTCACGCCGAGGGCGACACCGGCTTCGGGTAGACGGCGACCGCGAGACAGCCGACGTCGGTGATGCCCCGGCGCATTCGGAGTCCGCGCGCTCGATCCGGCGGGACCTTGGCCTCGACGTCGGTCGGTGCGCCGATGACCGCCCCTGGCGGGAATCCCGGGGCCCCGATGTCCCCGGCCGTACGGAAGAGCCCGACGCTCATCTCCCGCCGCCGAGCGAGGAGTCGAGCCTTCGCAAGGAACGTCGCGAGCGCGGGCCCCTCGTCCGCCCCTTCGGGAAGCCCGAGGGTGGCCATCGCGAACGTCGCCACGCCCTTCGTGCGGCTCTCGGTCGTGAGTCGCTCCGCGGCATAGAGCTCGTCCGACCGGCCGAGGAACCCGCGCGCGGCCTCCTCCGGACCCTCCCGGATCTCGAGCGAGGCGAGCCGTACGGTCCAGCCCTTCGCGAAGACGGTGTCCGTCGCCGCACGGAGCGCCTCGGCGGGATCGGCGACAACCACGGGCCGGGACTGATGGCCCGTCGGCGGCGTCGAGGCCGACCCGGAGGGCTCGGTCACGGACGCCGGCAGCACCGAGGCCAGTCCGAGCCGATCGAGCACCGTCTGGGTCTCGGAGCGCTCGAGGTCGCTGACCGGGGTCATCGGTCCGCCGCCCAGCACGCTCGCCCCGTCCCCGCGGACGACCAGGAGGGCCGCAGCGTCCGCTCGCGGAACGGCGCGGGCGAGTCGGCCTCCTACCGCCCCGGTGCCGAGAACGCGCGCGAGGAGTCCGACCTCCCGTCCGCTCGCGCCCCGAGCGTGCGCGTCCGTGAGCAGGTTCGAGAACTCATCGACCGACATCCCCTTCGGGGGAAGAGCGAGGCCTCGAACCGCCCCGGGGGAGAGGAGGACCAGGAACAGGTCCTGTGCCGTGAGGTCCGTCGCGATCTCCATCGCGGCGCGGACCACCGTCTCGGCGACGGCGGCACCGGGATAGCCCGGAGGGAGCGTCACTCCCTGGAACGGGAGCTCGGCCGGGACCGCTTCCGGCCCCGCGAGAAACCCTTGGGTGAGCCGGTCGCCGAGCGCGTGGAGGGCGGCCAGACCCATCGACGCGGCGGCGTTGCCGACCGCGACGAACGCGACCTCCCGGTACCGGCCATCGGGCACGAACCGGTTGCCGACCCTCAGCGTGCCTCCCTCGCGGCGCAGGGCGAGCCGCACCGCGTGGTAAGCATCCGCGGCGGTGACCGCCGCCCGGTACGCGGCGATATGGACCGGATCCGGTCCTTTCGGATCCGGTTCCCCGGGCGGGAACGGGTCCCACGGGAAGTTCCCGATCACCGGTCCACGGAGCGATCGGCCGATTCAATAGGGTAGCGGGGCGGTGCGTCGGGCGAGGCCGGCCTCCTCCGTCCGCGCCGGGGCTCCGCAGGAGAGGCAACGGGGGCTCGACGCTCGTCGAACCGAGATCGACGGTGCCGCGAAGCGGCCCTCGTACGGTGCGCGAGGCGGTGGCTATATAGACCGATAGAGATGCCGCCACCTATCGAGATGCGGAGCACCGGCGGGTTCCACGGACGGCGGATCCAGAAGACCGGTGGCTCGACCTTCATCATCTCGCTGCCGAAGAACTGGGTCGTCTCCCACGGCCTCGGCGCCGGCGATACGCTGTTCTTCACGCCGCGCGCGGACGGCTCGCTCACGGTCTTCGCGGAAGCGACGCCCCCCGGTGAGGCCGAGCGCCGAGTGGTCGAGATCTCGAACGACCTCGAGGTCGAGCACCTGTTCCGACGGCTCATCGCCGAGTACATCGCCGGGTACCCTCTCCTCGAGATCCGCACGCCGACCCGGATGAGCGCTCGGACCCGCGAGGTGATCCGCGGGTTCGCCCAACGGATGATCGGACCGGAGATCCTCGAGGAGACCGCAGAGTCGGTGATCCTCCAGGACGTCGTCGGTCAGAATCCCCTCCCGATCCCCTCCGTGATCCGGCGGATGCACCAGATGGTCCGCGCGATGCAGGCGGACGCGATGGCGGCGTTCCGCGCCCGCGACCCGCTGATCGCGCGGGACGTCATCGAACGCGACTGGGAGGTGGATCGTCTCCACTGGTTCCTCGAGAAGCAGGTCACGAGTGCCCTCCGGGACGCTCGGATCCTCGTCACCCTCGACCTCACGCTTCCCGAGTGCTCGACGTACCTCCTCGCCTCCCGGGTGCTCGAACGGATCGCCGATCACGCCGTGCGGATCGGGGAGACGGTGACGATCCTCGGGAAGGAGCGCACGCCGGATCGTCTCATCGCCGAGCTCGACCGCATGGCCGCTTCGGCCGCATCGGCGCTCTCGGACGCACTCGACAGCCTCGACTCCCGGGACATCGAGAAGGCGAACGCCGTGATCGACGCGGCGAAGCGGATCACCCGCGAGCGCGATCACGTGCTGCACGAGCTCACCGGAAAGCGGGGGCGGCTCGCCGTCGGACTCGCCTACGTCCTCGAGAGTCTGGAGCGGAGCGCGTTCTACGCGAGCGACCTCGCGGAGATCGCGATCAACCGCGCCGTGGAGTCTCCGCCCGCGGTGGAGGAGAGCGCCCCGTCCAAGGCCGAGCGGGCCGTCGCGCCCGCCTCGGGCGCGTAGAGCGCCGGGCCGATCCCTCGTCCTCCCCGGTTAGCCCGTCGGCCGGGGAGATCCGACCACCGCGCGCAACAGCTCGTCGACGTCTCGGGCGGACGGTACCCGGGGGTTCGCGAGCGCCCCCGGAGAACGGAGCGCTGCCTCGACGATCCGGTCCCGAGCTTCCGCGAGCCGGACGGGATCGACGCCGGCCTCGCGGAGGGTGGCGGGAAGGCGGGTCGTCTCTCGGAGCCGGTGGAGCCGGGCCGAGAGGGCGACGGGGCTGCGCTCGTCTTCGTCCGCGAGCGCTCGGGAGAGGTCCTCGAGTCGTTCGCGGGCCGAAGGGTGGTCGAACTCGACGACGTGCGGTAGAAGGATCCCCACGAGCCGGCCGTACGGGAGGCCGCTCGGTTCGAGGAGCGCTCGGGCCATCGCGTGCGCGAGGCCGCGCTGGGCGTTGGACGCGGCGAGGCCGGCCGCCGTTGCGGCGTAGTGCATCGCCGCGCGCGCATCGGGGTCGTCGCTCCAGCGGACGGCGTTCGGTAGTCGCCGGACGACCGTCATCGCCGCCTCGCGGGCGAGCGCGTCGGAGAACGGGTTCGACCATGCGGAGACGTACGCTTCGACCGCGAGTCCCAGCGTCTCGAACCCACCGTCGACGACTCGATCGATCGCGAGTCCGCTCGCGAGCGCGGGATCGACGAGGGCCCAGTCCGGCATCATCGCGCGATGCGCGAGCTCCAGCGGGGTCCCGTCGTCGGAAAGGAGGTCAGCGGTCCAGCTCACTTCCGCTCCGCTCCCACTCGTCGTCGGGATCGCGACGAGGCGCCGTCGCGCCGGATCCGGAAACTCGACGACCGGGCTGACGGCGGCGAGCTCGAGATCCGGGCGCTCGGCGGCGAGTCGCGCCGCCTTCACGCCGTCGATGGTCCGACCTCCCCCGACGGCGACGATCCAGTCCGGCGAGGTCCGGCCGATCCGCTCCACGAGCTGCCGTACGATCGCGACCCGGTCGAGGCCGTCCAAGGTCCCGACCGTCTCGACCTCGGTCTCGGACTTCGCGAACTCCTCGACGAGGCGCCGTTCCCCCGCGAGTCGGGCGACCGCCGGATCGACCACCAAGAGGGCGCGAGCGGCCCCGAGGCCCGAGAGCTGCTCGATCGCTCCGACTCCCCAGGCGATCCGCGGCCCGAGGAAGAAACCGGTCATCGCGAGGGCGCGAACGCTCGCGTCACGGCCCGGCGTCCGGTCCCTCGCGGCACCGCCGGCACGCGCCCGTGGCGGAGAACGCGACCCCGTCCACGCTCCATCCGTCCGGATGGCGGCGGGCGAGTTCGGTCAGCACGTACCGGTCGAGCTCGGTGAGCTCGATCGACTGGATGCGGCCGCACCTCCGGCACACGACGTGCGCGTGCGGCGGCTCGCCGAGATCCACCCGGACCACGCGCTCGGCCGGGAGGGAGAATTCCCGCCGAGCGGCCGC
>JASHQN010000102.1 GCA_030039135.1 Thermoplasmata archaeon
GTGAGGTCGTCCGGCTCCACCGACTCCTCCGTTAGATGGACCCGGCGAGCTCGGGCCTACTCCTTGCGCTCCCGGATCAGTTCCTCGAGCTTCAGGATCCCGTCGAGCATGGCCTCGGGACGAGGGGGGCAGCCGGCGATGTAGACGTCGACGGGCACGAGCTTGTCGACCCCCGGCACGACCGAGTACGCGGTCCGGAACGGTCCGCCTCCGGTCGCACAGTTTCCCATGGCGATGACCCACTTCGGCTCGGGCATCTGCTCGTAGAGGGTGATGAGCTTGTGGGCGACCTTCCACGTCACCGTCCCGTTGACGATCAGGAGGTCGCACTGTCGGGGGGAGGAACGGGGGACGACGCCGAACCGCTCGGCATCCCAGCGCGCACCGAAGCCCGCAGCGAACTCGATCGCGCAGCACGCGAGCCCCCAGTGGAGCGGGAACAGCGAGTTCCGTCCCGCCCAGTTGAAGACCGGCCGAATGACCTTCGCGTCGCCCTTCTCCTTGATGAGGGACGTGAGGGCTTCCCGCGCCGCCGGGAGGAACTCCTTCGCTCGCAGCGTCTCGATCTCGAGGAACGGGACCGCGGGCTCGCTCGCCATCGGAAGCTCGGCCTCGAGTTTGAAGCCGTCCGCTCCGGGCTTCGCGGCGGTCGCCGGAGGCGGGGGTGTCGTCAGATGACCCACCTCTTCTCGCCGCTCAGGGCGTAGTAGATTCCCGTGATCGCGAGGCCTGTGAACGCGATCGCGACGAAGACGGGGAACCAGGCGGAGTTCGGCCCGCGGAACGTCAGGCCCCAGAGGGCGAGGATGAAGCCGAGGACGTCGACGGCCACGAAGACGATCGCGAAGGTGTAGTGCTGGGTCGGGAAGTCGATCTGCGCTTCGCCTTCGGCCTCCTCTCCGCACTCGTAGGTGGTCAATTGGAGGTACGACTGCCGTCGTTTCGCGCCCAGAACCCGATTCGCGATAAGGGATCCGGCACCGAACGCGGCGGCGATGACTACGAACACGAGGAACGTTGTGACGCCCGGTTCCACTGTTTCCTCCTACCGCTCGCCGACTACGGTGGAAAGGACCCCTCTTGGTTATTTATCTTCGACCGGCCGAGAGAAAACGCTCGCACGTCCGGCGGCGCGCGACGGCGTTAAACTCGGTGGCCGTTCGTCGTCGGGCGATGCGGCCGGAGAGCTTGCGAGCGCCGCTCACCCTTACCGGAAGGTGGGTCGAGCTCGTGCCGCTCGAAAGGTCGCACGCGGAGGCCCTCCTCGCCGCGGCCCATGACCCGGCGATCTTCCGGTACTTCCGATCGGGAGCGATCCGCACGCGGGACGACGTCGACCGGCTGATCGATTTCCTGCTGGAGCAGCAAGCGGCCGGCACAGACCTTCCGTTCACGACGCGGGTCCTTCCAGACCACCGCATCGTGGGCATGACCCGATATCTGCGTATCGACCGAGCGAACGATGGCGTCGAGATCGGAGGCACCTGGCTCGACCCCCGCGTCCAGCGCACGCCCGTCAACACGGAGAGCAAGTACCTGCTCTTCCGGCACGCGTTCGAGGTCGAGGGCTACCACCGGGTTCAGCTGCAGACCGACCTGCGCAACGAGCGCTCCCAGCGAGCGATCGAACGGGTCGGAGGAATCCGCGAGGGAGCACTCCGAGAGGACGTGCTGCTGCCGGACGCGTACCGGCGCTCGTCCGTGTACTACAGCGTGCTCGTTGCGGAGTGGCCTCAGGTCAAGCAGCGTCTCGAGGGGTTCCTCGCCCGCCCCTGGCCGCCTCCGCCCGCCGCTCCGTTGCATCCGCCGGACCGCAGCTCCTAGGGCCGGTGGAACTCGGGCTTCCGCTTTTCAACGAACGCCCGGATCCCTTCCGCTAGCTCCGTGCCCCTGGCCGCCTCGACGGCGCCTCGGCGCTCGAGCATCATCTGGGTCTCCAGGCTTGCCCCGAACGCGGAGACCATGAGCCGCTTCATCCAGCCGTAGGCCAGGGTCGGTCCCTGCGCCAGCTCCTCCGCGCGTTCCCACGCGCGGCGCCCGAGATCCGGCGCCGCGACGACCTCGTGGACGAGGCCGAGGTCGCGGGCCCGGGTCGCTGGGACGCGGGCGTTCGTGAAGAGCAGCTCCTGCGCGAGGCCGATGCCGAGGTAGTGGGGGAGGAAGTACGTGAGTCCCCCGTCGGGGACCGCGCCCAGGCCGGGAAAAGCCGGAACGAGGACGGCACTCTCCGCAGCGATCCTCCAGTCGGCGGCGAGCGCGAGCGAGAGGCCGCCCCCCGCCGCGACTCCCGGGAGGGCCGCGACTACCGGCTTCGACATCCCGACGATCTCCCGGATCGCGAGCTCTTGGCCCGCGGTGAGGTCGTGAAAGAGCCGGGCGAGTTCCCCGCGCGCCCGATGCTCCTCCATCGTCGCCACGTCGCCCCCGGCGCAGAACGCGCGACCCTCGCCGGTGAGGATCACGGCCCGCACGGAGGGGTCGAGGGCGGCCGTCTCGAGTTCCTGGCGGAACTGCGCGAACGACGGGATGTCCAAGGCGTTCAAGCGTTCGGGGCGGGATATCCGGAGCTCGAGAACGGCGCCCCGGCGTTCGGTCTGGATCGCTGGCGTCATGCGGCCGGCCCACCGGCCGGTGGATGAAAACACCTACTGCGGTCGGACTCGACCGCAGGGCCGCGCGGTCCTACGACGACGAGCTCGAGCTCTCCCCCGGCCTCGGCTTCCTGGGAGCGCTCGGCGGGGGCGGGGTTGCCGGCCGAGCCGCGGCTGGAGAGTGAGCGGGGCTCGGGCCCGGAGAGGGAGGCGGCGCGATCTCGTCGGCCGGCGGCAGCTCGGGGACCGAGGTGGAGGACTTGGTGCCCTTGCTCCCGCCGTAGGGGGTGACCATCGAGGTAGATTCGTCCGACTCCGCCTTGATCTCGTCCTCGATCGACTTGATCTCGGTCAGGAGCTCCTCCTGCTTCGGGATCGGGCCGAGGATGTTGTCCATCGAGCCGATGCGGCTCTCGAGCTCATCAAGGGTGTTCAAGCCCCGATCGGGCACTTGACGACTTGTGCCCATGTACTCCGACGCGCCCTCCATGAGACGCGAGAACTCGAAGGGGAAGAGTATCTTCGTGGCCTGACCGTCCCCCACCTTCTGCACAGTGTCCAGGGAAAGGACCGTGAGGGCTTTCGCATCGAGAGTGCCGGCTCCGAGGGAGAGGATCCTCAAGCGCTGGGATTCTCCTTGCGCCTCGAGGATCGTCGCGACCCGCGCGCCCTCGGCCTCGAGGATTTGGGATTGGCGCACGCCTTCCGCCTGAAGGATCCGGGATCGTTTCTGTCCTTCGGCGACGAGGATCGCGCTGCGCTTCTCCCCGTCCGCCCGCAGCACCGCGGCGCGCCGCTGGCGTTCGGCGGCCGTTTGCTCTTCCATGGCGGTCTTGACCGGACCGACCGGGTCGACCTCCTTGATCTCGACGGCGTCGACGCGGACGCCCCACTTGTCCGTCGACTCGTCCAGAATGTCCCGCAGCCGAGTGTTGATCCGCTCGCGGTTGTAGAGGACCTCGTCGAGCTCCATGTCGCCGATGATCGACCGCAGGGTCGTCTGAGCGAGGGCGACGGTCGCGACGTGGTAGTTCTGGACCTGGAAGATCGCCTTGGGCGCGTCGACGACCTTGATGTAGATGATGGCGTCGACGTTCGTCGGCGAGTTGTCCTTCGTGATCACTTCCTGCCGGGGTACCTCGAGTACCTGGGTACGCAGGTCGATCTTCAGCACCTGGGACAGCGGGCTCACGAGGTTGAACCCTGGGTTGATCATCCGCTTGTAGGACCCGAGGAGGGTGACGATCCCCTGCTGGTACGGCTGGATCGTGTAGATCATCCGAGTGAGGATGACCAGGATGACGATGAACGCGAGAACGATGCCGATGATGACGCCCGTGTAATCGACCATGGTTCTACCCTTCCTCTCCGCGGGCCCGGTGAGACGGACGGCGGCGAGCGTGATGGAGCAACGGAACGAGGGCGGGCGTTCGAGGCACGGTCGTCATGGCTCACTCCGCGGGAGGTGGCGCGATCGCCTGGACGGTCACCGACACTCCCTCGCCGTGGACGACCCGGACCCGAGTTCCCACGGGGATGGGTTCGTCGGCCTTCGCGGACCAGACCTCCGAGTTCACCTTCACCTTGCCGCGGAGGGTGTTGGGGACGACCGGGGCGATGACGATCCCTTCCTCCCCGACGAGACCCCCGCTGGTCGTGCTCATCGGACG
>JASHQN010000103.1 GCA_030039135.1 Thermoplasmata archaeon
ATAGGCCGCCGGGATGGGGGCGTACGTCGATGATCCCGGCGCCTCAAGGTAGAGCTGCATCGTCGCATCGATGTCGAAGATCGACGCCGTCGAGCCCCCGCCGTCGCCGGCAAGGACGAGCTCGGCGTCGAGCGGAATGTACCCGGTGCCGCTGAGTTCGTACCCGTTGATCTCGTAGAGCGGCTGGACGGCCTGAATCGGAGGGCCGCTCAGCGGCTGGGAGTTGAAGACGACCAGGTCGTACGAACCCGATTGGACGCCGTTCGGCGAGCTAACGGAGTAGTTGAAGAAGACCGCCGAGTCCCCATCGACGACCGTGAGGTTGTTGTAGAATTGGATAGTGAACGGCTCTGGAACCGTCAGATCGGGTCCATATGGGTAGAAGTAGCCGAATCCGGGATAGTAGAAGCCGTTCCCCTCGATCACGGTGTTCGACGAGAAGTTGAGGTCGGAGTTGGTGAAGTTTACGATCGCATCGAGAAGGTGTAGGCTGTGGGTGCTCTGATAGTAGTATACGACGTTCTGGGTCCACATCTGGTAGCTCGAGTTCGCGAATAGCGTGACGTTCGAGGCGACGGTGTTCAGTTGGATCGAATACTCGTCGGGGCCCGCGCTGTTCGGATAGTTGAGGCTGATCTCGTTCATCGACAGGCGGCCCGAGACGCTCTGGTAGAAGCCGAGGGTCGGGACGTTCACGCCACCGACGTCCTGGATCCCGTAGTCGGCGATTCCCATCGGCGACGGTACGGTCGACGGGGAGGGCGTGATTTGGCCGTCCTCGACCCGGGCCGGGGACATGAGATTTGGAAGGAGCTGCTCGCTCGCCGGCACGCCCGACCGATCGAGGGCGGCCGACAGCCTGGCCTCGATCGCGTGCGCCTTTGCTGCCGTGGAGGAAGGCGCCGGCGCGCCCGCGTGAACTGACACTGACGCGGGCGCTGAGCTAGCTGCCGGTTGCACCAGTTGTGCCGCGCCGCCAGCGAGGTCGCCCGGGGTGCCCCCGATCCGAAGGCTCGCCGGGGACGGGACGAGTAAAACGACCGCAATCGCGACTACGACTACTAGTATGATCCGTCGCGTGGCGAGCATGGCCCGGCGATGCGAAAGCCCTAGTTAAGCGTCCTACCCACGCGCATCACGGGCGTTGCCCGGCTCCGTGCCGGGGCGGGGGTGAGTTCACATGCTCTCTAAAGCCCTGTCTCGATTTGGGTGAGAACGATTGGCCCCCGCTCCCCCCGTTCGAGCCCGCACGTCGAGGTGAGGACGGTCCGGCGAGTGAAACGGGGCATAGAACGGAGGTCGACGGCCGCCACTGACCGATGCGCGTAGCCGCGCCGTCTCTCCAAACCATCTTGCGCCGGATCCGCGCGCCAGTCTTCCCGCGGCGGACGTACGACATCGCCCGATATGGCGCGACTGCCGACCGCACGACGAACTGCGGACCGTCCATCGCCGAGGCGATCGCAGAGTGCCACGCGGCCGGCGGGGGGCACGTGCTCGTTCCTCCGGGCGGGTACCTCATCCGTGGGCCAATCCGGCTGCGGAGTAACGTGGACTTCCACCTGTCCGACGGAGCGACGATTCGTTTTGGCACCGATCCTGCGGACTACCTTCCTCCCGTCCTGGTCCGCTGGGAGGGGACGTTCTGCTACAACTACTGCCCCCTCATCTTCGCTGACCGTGAGCAGAACATCGCGCTCACGGGCCGCGGAGTGCTCGACGGTCAGGCTCGACGCGCGTGGGGAGACTGGAAGGCCAAGCAGTCGCGGGACCAGCATGAGCTACGGGAGATGGGCCGCCGGCGGACGCCGCTCGCCCGCCGGGTGTTCGGCTCGGGGCACTACCTGAGACCCAGTCTGTTCGAGCCGCACCGGTGCCGCAACGTCTTGGTGGAGGGCATCACGCTGAAGGGCAGTCCGTTCTGGACCGTTCACCCTGTGCTGTGCACGAACGTCGTCATCCGGGGCGTGCACGTGCTGCCCGGGACCACCAACGACGACGCGTGCGACCCCGATTCTTGCGAAGACGTCCTGATCGAAGATTGTCGGTTCGAATCGGCGGACGATAGCATCGCGATCAAAGCCGGCCGAGACCAGGACGCGTGGGGCCGGCCGGGGTGCTCGAATATTGTCGTCCGCCGGTGCACGGCCGCCCGATCACGAGCGAGTGCCTTCGCGATCGGGAGCGAGATGTCGGGAGGGGTTCGCAACGTGTTCGTGCGCGACTGTACGGTCGGGCGGGTCCGGGAGTACGCGCTGTACGTGAAATCGAACAGCGACCGCGGCGGCTGGGTGGAGAACCTGCGAGTTCGCGGCGTGCGCGTCGGGTCCTGCGCCTCGTTGGTCTCGCTCGAGACCGAGTACAAGGGGGTCCGGGGCCACCCTTATCCGGCACGGTATCGGGACTTCCTCTTCGAGGAAATCACCTGCCGGAGGACGGCGGGAGCCGCCATTCTGTCCAACGGGTCTGACCTGAGGCCGATCGAGCGGCTGGTGCTCAGGGACATCGCGGTTGAGCGTGCCGCCACCCCGGTGAGGATACGGCAGACGCATCTCCTCCGGGTCGAGAACGTTATCGTCAACGGTCGGCCGCTCCCTCCTTCGGCCGCGGTTTCACGCCCGTCTCGCCGGTTGCGCTTGGACGCGGGCGGGTAGGACGCGGCCCGCCTCTACGGTCCGCGCGTCGCGGCCGATCCACCGCGACGGTTCCCACACCCTGGGCCCTCTCCGTACCGAGGGTCCCTCGGGCCGGTCACGTTCCGGCAGCCTTCTTCCACCGCCCGGGGCGGGCGGCCGTGCTACCGGCCGATCTCGTTGATCTCCTTCGTGCCGAGGATCGGGTGAGGGTAGCCGTCGCGCGCGAGCCGAAGCATTGCCCGGCCGACCCGTTCCGTCGTGGTCGCCACACCGAGCCCGACCGCCAGGACTACGATCGGCCACAGGATGACGTAGAGCACCCGATACTGCGGAGTCCGCGAGTGAATTCCGTGGCGGGCCTGGATGATTCCCGGCCGCAGCATGAAGGCGGACCTGAACGGTAGCCGCAACAACGCGTTCTCGGTGCGGCCCTTCACGCGGGCCCACATCGTCCGACCTCGTTCGGTACTGTCCGTCCCGGCGCCCGACACGTAGACGAACGTGAGGCGACCGGGATTGAGCCGCACGAGCGTCGTCGCGGCGGCGAGCGTGAGGTCGTAGGTGATCCGTGCATACTCCGCTTCGCTCTTCCCCACGGAGGTGGTTCCGAGCGGGAAGAAGCAGGCGTCGTAGCCGGTCAGCCGGTCCTCGACCGAGTCGAGCTGCGCCGGGTCGGGGACGACGATCTCCTCGAGCTTCGCATGGGAGGTTCCGAGGGGTTGGCGAACCACCGCTGCGACGTGCTCAACGTCCGGCGCGAGAAGGCACTCTCGGAGGACTCCCTGTCCCACCATCCCCGAGGCCCCGAAGATCAGCACGCGCACGGCTCACGGGTACGCCGCGCCCGTAAGAACCCGTCGGGTCCGTACGCCCGAGGCCGGTGGGGTTCGCCTCCCCGTTCGTCGAGGCGAGCGCTCGGGGGGGGCGCGGATCGGTCCTGCAGAAGGCCCCAGGGCGCCCGTCTATACTAGCCCCGGAAGCGCGCGCCCGTCGACCTCGACCCGGGCGCCGACGTTGATCGCGAACCCGAAGAACGGGGAACGGTTCCTACCGTCGATGAAACGGTTGCCGCCGACGGCGACCATGATCGCACCCTTCTCGAGATCCTCGACCTGAGGGGTGTTGTGGAGCCCGGGGTTCAGTCCGATGCCGAGTTGGCTCGGCTGGTCGCGCCCCTTCCCGCCTTTCGCGAACCCATCGTCGAAGAGCGCCGCCCCTCGCTCGAAGTGGTGGTCGATGAGCCGGCCCTTCTCGAACTGGAGCACTCCGCCGACCGCGCTCGTGAAGTCGTTGTAGCTCGAGCGGTTCGCGATGAACGTGCCGTCCGCTACCGTCTCGTCGACTGCGACCCGCACCGATCCCGAAGGTAACCCCTGGAGGGCGCCAAACGGCCGCTTCTGCTCTTCAGGGTTGATCCGTCCCCACATGGCCCGGGGTCGGCGATGTCGAAGGGCAAGAGAGAGGTCCGTGCCCTGGTCGTCCCGGATGCGCACCTTTCGGCCGTTCTGCAGGGCACGGGCGATCGGCTCGGCGGCGCGTCGTAGCGCTGCCGGGTCGACCAGCGTCGCCGAGATTATCTGGTCGATCCAAGACTGCTCGTCGACGCCGTACGATTGCGCAAGGCTCGGGTACGGTCGACCGAGCTCGAGCCGGAATCCCCGCAGCCCGGCCTTGCGAGCCGCGGCGTACCACGCGTCGTTGAACGCGAAGACGCGCTCTCTCCGCTTGGGCGGGAGCTGCTCGAACCGGGGCTTGTCCCCGAAGCCCCACATGTGCAGATAGACGTCGGTCTTTCCGAGCAAGGCCCACTCGTGCGGCGGAGCCGCGCCGAGAAGCCCCTCCTCGCCGCGTTCGATGGCGTCCCAGTAGGCCTCCTCGTCCTCGTAGAGGATCACCGGCAGGGCGCCCATGTGCCGTGCCTCGCGGGCGAAAGCGACCGCCCAATCGATCGTGTGGCTGAAGCCCTCGATCGCGAGAGTTTCTCCTTTCCTCAGCTGGGCGTTCTTGGTAAGGACGGATCGCGCGACTTGGGTCATCGTCTCCGAGGATACGGTGGCGGGCGACATCGCGTGGACGAGGCCACACCGCTATTCAACCATGCGGGGGTGCCGGTCCGAAAGGCTTCGGGTGCGCCCGAACTCTACCCACCCGCTCGGGCGTCGCCGCACCGGTCGCCACGGCGATCTCGGGGGGGCCCGAGGGTCCGCACTGCCCGACGACCCCTCCCGGGCGGAACGGGACGCATAGAGCTGGCGACGCGTCCAGGGCCCGCATGGCGACCTCACCCGCCCGCCGTTCCGGGGACGGGGAGAAAGCGGATGCAGTCAACGGTGAAGCTCGTGGGCTGCCTTACGGAGCTCTTTCCGGAGGAAAAGGAACAGCCATTCGACCTCGTAAATGCCCGGGATGAGGAGCTCGAGAGCGAGCCACCACGGGACGCGGACCGAGGGTAGGCTGTCCATTCCGGTCCAGATCGCCTTCGAGATGCGGTGCCGTCCGTCGAGCGCGATCTGGTACCACCCGCGTCCGGCGATGATCACAGGGAACGTCACGTCGGCCCGATCGAGAAATCGTGGGAACATGCGGAGCGCGAGCCGTATGACTCGGTGGGAGAGCCGAGGAAGTTCCGACAGCGGCGAGCGCGTCACGATCACCGGGTGGGACCGGAGGTACCGGATCGCGAGGAATAGGCCCGGACGCCGGTGCCAGTTGAGCGTACGGGAATCCTGCACGGATCGACCCTCGTCCGGTAGAGAAGGGCCAACCGGGCGAATCAAGTCTCGTTCGGAGAGGTCCCGCGCGGGGGTCCCCTCGAGTCCGGCGCCCCGGACCTCCGGTCATCCCCCGTACGACCGGCGCACTCCGGCTGGTCGGGCTCCGACAGGGCCACGGCACGGTTTATCCACCGGGCCTCCCTACTGCTTCGAGGGCACTCGCAGCGCGCGTGACGCCGAAGCCCACGAGCGAGTCGGGGAAGGCGGGCGCCGGCGAGGCCCGGGGTGATCTAGGATCCGCTGGAGAGAGCCCGCGCCGACCCGTCAAGTCGACCCCGCATCTCGCTTCCGAGGGACATGACGAAGGTCCGTTCTCGCTCTACCGGATCGTCGCCCAGCTCCCGACGACCTCGTGGGGATACCACTTCTCCCGGGCGCATCCGGACCTTCGGATCGAGCTCCTCAATCGGATCGAGACCGCTCCCGGCCAGCTCCTCACCGAGATCCGGATGATCGGACGCGATGCACCGGCGTGGAGCACCGAGTCCCGCCGGTATTCCCAAGTCCGCTCGGTGAGCGAGCATGTCGAGAGCCCCGACACGGTGCTCTATCGCGTGACGTTCCAGAGCCCTTCGATCCACGAGGTGACCCAGCGCCACCGGGTGCTCACGCGCTACCCGATCGTGATCCAGAATGGGTGGAGCCGGTTCGAGACGTTCGGCAGCGCAACGCAGATGCGCGCCTATCTCGCGGAGCTCGCGGCGGGGGTCGGTCCGAGCCGGATCGAGGCCGTGCGGCAGGGGTCCGTCTCCCGCGCCTCGCTCGGGCTTACCCCCGTGCAGGACGAGATCTTCCGCGCGGCCGTGTCGACCGGATACTACGCCGCCCCCCGCCGTATCTCGGTGACGGGTCTCGCGCGTCGCCTCGGTCGGTCCAAGTCGACGGTCTCGACGGCGCTGGTGCGGATCCAGAAGCAGCTCGCGGACTCCGCTCTCCGGCTCGATATCGCCTCGTTCGCATCCGGGGTCTGAGCTCCGGAAACGGTCCCGCCGGTACGAACCGGTTCGATTCGTCGAACCGGTTCGGTTTATCGTGAACTATCCGGACCGCCTAGATGCTTTCGAGACGCCCCGCAGCGGCGTCCCAGATACCCCATGCCGTCCATCCCGCAGAACACCGGAGCGTCGCCACGCAGTCGGAGACCTAACGACCCGGACCCTGAACCCTCGCTTCAGGACGCCGAAGCCGCTGCCGCGGCGATGGGCGAACCGGCGACTCCCCAAGGGTGGCCTCCGCGGCCGCTCAGCCTCTTCGTGTGGGGGTCGCATCGGGAGGCCAACGACCTGGTGGCGTATGCTCTCGCCCGGGAGCTCGACCCATCCCTCTTCTGGCTCGAGGTCGGGGAGGCGCCTCGGCGGTCCGCGACCAGCGAGCCGGCACGCCTCGGTTGGGTCCCCGCCGATCACGTCTACCTGGCTCACGATCCCGAGGCCCTGGCGCCGCGCGAGCTCCCGACGCGGGGACTCCACGAGTACGTCCGTGGTGACGAATCGGCATCGCGGCTGGACGCCCTCTCGGGTTTCCTCCGCCTCCCCAACGTCGTCCAGGAGATCGTGAGCCGAGCGCCACCGGCTCCCCGGCCGTGCGCGGTCGTGTTTGCGAACGCCGAACGTGCGCCGGCGCTGCTCCGTCGCTCCGACGGTCCGAGCCTCGTGATTCTGGAGGCGCTTCGAGAAGCCTCGGTGTCGGTGGTGGTGTCCTACACCGGGAGGGCCCCGGTCGACCGACTCGGGTTCGACGTCGTCCTGCGGATGGACGTTCCCGGGCTCTCGAGCTGGCACGAGGCTCAGTTCACGTGCGAGCGGACCTTCGCGCACGGTCCGTTCCACGTCGGCGAGACCGCGAGGCTGTCGAGCGTACCGGCGTTCGTCTCCACCTTCGGGCGGCTCGCCTCGCGAAAGTAAGGCCCCAGCGATTGATCGCCGGCCCGCGGCCCGGCATGGTGCTCGGTCGGTCAGCCGGATCCCGAAGAGGTCGCGTACCCCCCTTCCCCGCGACCTCGACCTCGCACGTCACGGGAGCCCGGCGAGAGATTGAAGTTCTGGTAGCGGGTCCCGCACCGAGGAGGCTGCGTGTCGGGGCGTGGCGGCCGGGCCGCCGGCGCGCGAACGGGACGTCGGTCCCGCTCCGCTGCCGGGCGGAAAGTTCGGGGCATGGAGGACGAGCCCTACTCTGTCTACCGCATCGCGGTCCTCCTTCCCGCTTCAGCGGTGGGGCGCATGCTATCGGTGGCCCATCCCGAGCTACGGATCGAAATCCAGAACCGGATGGAGGTGCCCCGGGGACGGGTGCTGTTCGAGGCTAGGGTGGAAGGTCCCCACGCCGCGGACTGGAAGGACGAGGTGGCGGGCCACCCGGATGTGGTCGCGACCGAGGTCCACCCGACGGGCCCCGAGAGCTCGATCTACCGCGTGACCGTCCGCACGCCGACGATCCACTCGGTCGTCCGCGATCGCCGCCTGCTGGTTCGCTACCCGATCCTCATCGAGGGCGGGTGGATGCGCTTTGAGACCGTCGCCACAGCCTCGCAGGTCCGAAGCGCCCTCACGGCCATCCGACGGCGGGTGGGTCCCACCCGCGTCGAAGCCGTGCGCCGGGGGTCCATCGCGCTCGGAACTTTGGGGCTCACATCGGTCCAGGAAGAGATCTTTCGCACGGCGGTCTCGAGCGGCTTCTTCGACGCCCCCCGGGGGATCTCGCTCACCGTGCTCGCTGAGCGGCTCGGGAAGAGCAAGTCGGCGGTCTCTGAAGCGATCCGGAAGATCCAACGCCGCCTCGCCGACTCCGCCCTCGAGATGGGGCTCGTTCCACCTCGGGCCGAGCCGTAGGATCGCGACCTCTCGCGAAGCATCTATAGCTCCGTTCCCTCACCGGTTCGGGTCGACCATGAAGTGCGAAGCGTGCGGGGCAGAGCTGGCGGAGGGAGCGCGAACGTGCAGCGCGTGCGGCCACGCCGTCGGCGTGGGGCAACGGGCGGGCGCGGAGACGGTCCACGTCGCGAAGGAGACCGAGAAGGTGCTCGGCAAGGCCGGCCGCGGGCTGGTCGGGGGCATCAAGGGATTCGGCGAGGGAGCGAAGAAGGGATTCAAGGGCGACAAGGACGAGAAGAAAGACGAGACCCAGGCTCAGAGCTGAGGGGCCGCCGAGGGCGCGCTGCGGTCGCGGGCCTCCGGGTGCGGTACGGCGCTACGGTGGGGCGCTGGGGTTCCCGCTCAGGCCCGATCGACGCCGAGCGCCTCACGAAGCGCGGCCTGTCGCTCCCAGAGCGCGAGGTCCCGATCGCCGCGTTCCGGCTTCGCGGGTAAGGGTTCGTCGAAGACGACCACCAGTTGCTCGGTCATGTCGGCCTGGGTGGCTTGGAGCGAATTTTTTTTTGCGCGGCGACAGTATATCTTCCGTCCGTCAACCAGAATCCACCACGAGCGTGGGGTACTCGGCGAGCCGGCTCGCGCCCAGTGGCCGGACACTTCCCGTAATAGACAGTAAACCGTTGCGTCTCGTGCGGTCGCTCGATGGCCTCCTCCCCCTGCGTGAGGTGCGGTGCTCCCGTCCCCACCGGGTCGGGAGCCTGCCCTCGGTGCGGAGCCGCCGTCGCGGGGTCCGCCCCCGGTCGACCACGGGGGCTGAGCCGAACGGGCCGAAGGAACGTGATCGTGATTGTTATCGTGCTTCTCGTCGCCGCCCTCGCCTACCTCCTCTACGTCGCGCTAGCGCCGGTCACAGTGGAGGTGGGCACCGTCTCCGTTCGCTTCACGGGGAGCTCCTGTCCCGGATGGATGAATTCGAGCGCGAGCGGGTTCTCGGCCGACCCCGGGAGCCCGGCCACGCTCTCGATCACCCTTCCGAACTATTCGGCCGTTCTCAACTGCACGGCCCAGAACGTGACCACTTCGACCACGGGGTTCACGATCGTCCGCTCGAACGCCCCACTGACGGTAACGCCCGGAACCTCCGGGAACCTGTCGGTCGTCGTCCGTACACCGTCCGAAGCGTTCCGCGGAACGCTGACGGTCACCGTCGAGGTCACGACGAGCGGCTAGACGACCGTCCCGCGCCGAACGATCGGCTCGGTCGAGCCGTCACGACTTGGTCGTAGCCGGCTCGCTCGCCGTGGCGACCCGAGGGGCGCCGGCGCGGGCCTTGCCCATCGCCTCGGTCAGGCGGCGGTTCACCTCGGCGAGGACCGGCTCCCGGTCCTCCGGCCGCCGTACCATCACAGTAAGGACGAGATCGGCGGACTGCGCCGATCGCGCACGCGTGGTGAACACGGGAGGGTAGCGCCGATCGAGCCGCGCGCGCAACTTGGCGAGCGTCTTCATCATGTCGCTCTCGAACGCGGGGATGTCCACCGACCCGGCGAGCGAGAAGGGGACGGTGAGCTCCTTCCAGGCCTGCGGCGTCAGGTTGACGACCGCTTCCCGCAGGAACAGCGAGTTCGGCAGGGCGATCAGGTGGTCGTCCTCCGAGAGGAGGACCGTGGTCATGGCGTTGATCTCGATGACCTTTCCCGACCGCTCCCCCACGCGGATCGTATCCCCGAGCTTGAACGGGGAGTAGACGTCGGCGAAGTACTTCGCCCCGTAGTTCTCGAGCGGCTGACGGAGCGCGACGATCACCGCGATCCCGAGGAGCAGGATGACGAGCAGGAGGATCGTGACGCTCACGCCCAGTTCCTGGACCGCGAACACGATCCCGACGAGCCAGACGATCGCGAACCCGGTCCGACGCGCGGCACCGGTGACCTGGGGGTTGCTCCGGCGCATCAGGCCGGCGATCGAAAGGCTGGTGAGGTACGCGACGAGCGCGGTCAGGGCCAGGATCACCGCGCAGTAGACGAGCGGCACCGCGGCCGAGGGAAGGGTGAACACTCAGGCCTCCACGAGCTTGCCGAACAGGCGGGACTCGGCTTTGAGCGCGTTCTCGATCGTGCATCGCCGCGCCGTTTTCGCGCCGCCCTCGATCAACCGGTCTCGGAGACCGCTCGGGTCGCGCAGCAAGCGACGCATCTGCCGGTCGAGCGCGGCCGGGTCGTCGGGGTCGAAGAGAAGTCCGTTCTCCCCGTCCTTGATCAGCTCGGCGACCCCGGCTCGAGCGGTGACGAGCGTGGGCTTGCGGTGCAGCCAGCTCTCGACCACGACCAACCCGAACCCCTCGTTGACCGAAGGGAGGAGCGTGAACGAGCAGCGCTCGTAGAGCGCGTCGAGCTCACGCTGCGTAACGTGCCCGGTAAAGACGACGCGGTCCGACACCCCGAGCTCGCGGGCGGTTTTCTCGAGGTGGCTGCGCCACGTGTCGGATTTGGACAGGCCGAGACCCTCGCGGGAGCTCGAAAAGCTTCCGTTGCCCGCCAAGACGAGGCGCAGATGAGGGAACCGGCGGGCAAGACGGGCCACCGAGGCGATCGCCCGATCCTGCGCCTTCTGCGGGTCCATTCGCGCGACCGCGAGCGCCACCTCGTCGTCCGGACGAAGGTGGAACCGCTCGACGACCGCGGCGACCTCGTCCGGTCCCGGTCGGGTGTACTCGTTGGGATCGACGTACGGATAGATCCGCTCCACGCGCCCTCGGTAGCCGAACCGCTGGAGCGAATCGCGGTAGGTGTCCGAGCTGACGACGATCACGTCGTACGCGTTCAGGTAGGTCGACAGAAGCGATCGCCACGGACGTGGAATGTTCTCGGCGTCGAACGGGATGTGCCACCGAAAGATCTTCGTCTTGAGCGTCGCGAGCATGTGGCCCATCGGCAGCTGCTGGAAATCGTGGATGTAGAACACGTCGAAGTCGAACTCGAGATCCAGGCGCCGGATCAGCTCAGCGGTGGTGCGATTGTAGTACGTGTACTCCCCGTAATCGTCCGTCCAGAACAGACCGCCCGAGAGCTTCGGCTCTCTTAGCCCGTGGACCGTCGCCCAGATCGCCTCCTTGGCCTTTCCGTAGCCCCCCATTCGTTCGCGGTCGATCGCGACATTGTGGAGCGTCATCCCAGGGATCGCCAGGCTCGCCGGGGCGTTCGGATTGAGCGAGACCCAGTGGACGCCGCGCCACGTCCCGTTTTCGAGGAGGCGCTTCGCGAGCGGGTAGACCATCCTCGTCACCCCGCCGGGAGAGAAGCGGTAGTCGACGTCCTCCCGGAAGTGCGCGAAATCGCCATCGCTCTTCCACCGCGGGGGCGAGCCCTCGGTGCCCGCCGGGAACTGGAGGAGCGGCGTCTGAGTGTTGATGCAAACTTCGAGAGGGTCCATCGAGATTCTCCGGCTCCGTGGGCGGGGTCGTGAGGCTGCGGCCTCTCCCTCGAGATAGCCCTTGGGGCTGGACCTCCCCAGGCGATCGGGGCCCCACGACGCAGCGAGACCCCGCTCGTCCCGAGTGCGAAACCCTGAAGCCGGGAGACTATAACACTTCGCGGCTCAACGCGACCGGCCCGTGATCCCGCGGGTGGTCGCGAACGGGCGTACTTTCTCCTTTCGACCACGAGGACACGCCGCTCGGAGCGGCACCACGATCTTGCGGCTGGCGTGGGTCAGCTCGCGCCCTTCGGCGATACGTCGACCGTTTCCCCACCCGTGTCGCTCTTCGACCGCAACGAGGCTCGGCCCGGCCCGCCTGAGGGTCGGGATATTGACCTAGGACCCCCCTTCCCAGCACGTGTCCGCGGCCACGACGCGTGTCGTCGAGCAAGGCGAGGACATGGAGGTCCGCCGCCTCGAGGATCCTGCGACGTTCGACCGACTTGCCCATGTCGATCTTTCGGACTGGTTCAACCCGTTCTTGCCGACCTTCGCGCGCGATGCCGCTCGGAGCGGCGGGGCCGTTCGGATCGTCGTACGGGAGGACGAGACCGTCGGGCTCGCGATCGCTCACCCCAACGAGAAGGTGGTTTCGATCTTCGGTCGGACCCGTCGGGCGGCGGAGATGCTGCGCCGAGAGGATCCGGCCTGTGCGGCATTCTGCGAGATCGAGCTCGAGCCCGTCGGAGAGGTGTTTTGGATCTTCCGACGACCGCTCAGGGAGCCGGAACCGGACCATCGATTTCGGCACGCAGTCCGCACGGCCGACCCGAGCGAGAGCGGCGAGATCGCCCGGCGGATGCGAGAGGAGTACGGCCAACTCGACGATCGGTGGCTTCTTTCCGCGCCGGAGGAGGGGGAGACGTGCTTCGTCGCCGCCGCCGGCGACGAACTAGCCGGCGTCGCGTGGGCGTGCGTGCGAGCCCAGAGGGCACGGCTGCATTCGCTCGTGGTCGCCCCCCGTTACCGCCGGCTCGGCGTCGCGACCGACCTCCTCATGGCCCGGCTGCTCTGGGCGCGAGCTTCGGGCGCGACCGATGCGATCCTCGAGATCTCGGAGCACAACCACGCGTCCCAGGAGGTGGCGGGCCTCGGCGGCTTCCGGCCGGCCGGGCGGATCTTCTGGATGCGGCCCACCCACGGCCCGAGGGTCGGCTCGGCCGCTCGGCCCTAGCTCCGAGTCGCGCCGCAGAAGGGGCACCGCTCCGCGGTCGAGTCGATGAGCGACCCGCAGTAGGCGCACTTGACCTTCACCGTCTCTTTGATCACGATCTGCTGGACCGCGGGTTGACCGGACGGGGTGAGCCGGATCGGAGGCGGGGCGCCGGCCGTAGGGGCCACGGGAGGCGGGACCGTGAATTGGATCTCCCCGCGGGTCGAATGGCGCGGCAGGCCGCTCGAGCGCCGCGCGCGCAAGAGCAGCACGACGATCACCACGATCGCGACGATCACGATGACGACGATCGCGGCGATCTCGAGTGCGGAGAGCCCGCCCGGGGAGGTTCCCGAGGCGGCGGTTGCCGCCGTAAGGGGATAGCTCGTCGCGGTCACCTGCAGCAGGTCGGTGATCGTGAACACATTACCCTGGCTATCGCTGTCTGTCTCGGTGTACAGGTACCCGACCACGTATCCGGTGGCGGGATCGAAGTACTCGGTCCACGTGTAGGTGGCGTTGAAGCGTCCGTAGACGTCGTCGCGCAGGTAACTGCCGCTCCCGGTGGCTGCGATCGTCGCGACCGAGGCTCCGACCGCAGTGTCCAGCGCGTAGGCGTAGTCACGCGAGAACACGGAGAGCCGGGAGTTGAGCAGGTAGAACGGGGCGCCGGTCGGCAGAGAGTTGTTGACGTAGAACCAGACGTAGGGCATCGTGTAGCCGGTCTGGTTATCGGTGCCGCTCACATAGAGGAAGCTCGAGGTCGAGAACGTGAATCCCCCGGAAGAGGACCACTTCGATTCGGCGCCGCTGATGTTCCACCACGTGTCGTTGTTCCCGTAGACGGCCGACGCGGTCCCGTTGGCCGCGACGGTCAGCACGTGGATCGACCCGTTGACGAACGTGTGTTCCGAGTATCCGGAGTAGTTGGTGTACGGCTGGCCCTGGAGCACGGTGGTCTCCGTGTAGTAGAAGTAGTCGCCCGGACGCGAAACGTAGTGCCCCGGGCTCGACGCCGCGGGGACGGTGAGCACGATCGCGAGGACGAAGAGGGTCGCCGCCGATCTCATCCGGTAAACCCGCCCGCTACCGCGTGGACGTGGCCCGGGTGGGCTCCTTCGAACCCGTTGAAGGTCGAGTAGTAGGCGGAGTGGACGACCACGAACGGCACGTAGCCGAAGTAGCGGGGGTACGGCGCCGGCCCGGCCGGGGGTCGCGGTGCGGCGGCCGCCGTGGTATCGAGAGGTCCTACGAGCTCGTTGCGGATCCCGTCGAGCATCCGGACCGCGACGCAGATCAGTCCGGCCTGCGACATTGGCATCGCCCGCCGGCCGATGATCTCGTAGGCCTGCTCGAGCAGGTTGAGGGCTTCGTTCGCCTCGAGGGTCGCGAGCGAGGCGAGGACGGACGCCGCGACGAGCGGGTACTCGAGGTACGCGCTCATCCCCTTCGCGATGATCCCGAGCTTGGTCGATACGCCGTCGGCAGGTAGGTCCGACAAGGTGAGGTACGCCGAGGAGAGCTCGACGTCCTCGGACGGAGTGTACCCCCAGCCCGCGAACATCGCGCGGAGCGAGGTGAACTTCTGGGCCACCTGGTCATACGGCAGGTTCAGGATCGAGAGGAGAGCCGCGCTTTCGTACGACCGGGTAAGACGTAGGAATTGGGGAAGGTAGTCGGTCGCGTAGGTGCCGTCGGCCCGCGCGCCGACGAGCAGGACCGAGGCGACCCCGAGCGCGGCGTCCCGAGGTACGCCGAGGTGGGCGACCTGGCCGAAGAGGTCCACGAGGATCGGCCGCACGTCGACGATCCTCGCCGGCAGCGCGAACAGGACCTCGGAGGACATGAGCTGGTTCTCGCGATTCGGGGAGACGGCCGTGAGCTCGTTGTAGATCTGCTGGAACGCGGGGAGACCCACCGTCGGGTCGGGTTGGGCCCGAGCGAGTCCGATCGCGACGGCCCAGAGGTTCGCGGGGTCGGTGCCGGCGAGGGCGGAGGCGAGGGATCCTTCGTACCGGCCGCCTCCGTCGGCCAATCCCGAGAGATCGCGCAGGATCGTTTGCATCCCCTGCCAGTAGGTCGAGAAGTCGACGTCCGCGACTCGGTAGAGCCGCACGCCGAGGTCCCGGATCTGGGCCGCGCCGAGGGACGTGAGGGCGATGTACCGATCGCCGTACGGCCGCAGCGTATCGAGCAGCGATTTCTGGGCGACGAGGTCGGCGTAGGCCCGCTGCTTCGCGGCGAGGTCCCCCTCCATCGAAGCGAGCGCGGAGCGATCCTGGGCCTCTTGCTGAAGGGCCGCCTCCCGCTTCTGCTGGCCCTTGAAGTGGAACAGGACCGAGTGGCTCCGCTGGTCCTCCCGCTGGAGGACCGCGGCGAGTTGCGATTCGCTCATCGTCTCCTGGCTGATCGACGCGGCCTCGGGAGCCAGGTTCGCCACGGCCGCGGTCAGTTGCTGGTACTGGTCCGCGGTCAGGATTCGGAGGAGCCCGAGCTGCTGGAGGAGCGCCTCGTCTCCGGGCGAGATTCCGGGAGCCGCCGTGCCGGCGCTGACCTGGTTCAGGAAGTCGTAGATGGACTTCGACGCGGTCACGTCAGAAATCGAGGAACCGGAACGAGCAATAAAAACGTTCGTCTTCGAGCGCGTTTCGGATCTTCAGCGACGCGCCCGTCGCGTCCGACTCGAGACGTACGAACGGGTCCTCGGCCAGGGCGGTCGTGACGATCCCCTCGAACTGCCGGGCCCGGCTGCCGACCTCCCCGAACCGGCGCGCACGTTCCCGCTCGATCTGCTCGTAGGCGAACATGAACTCGTAAAGGGACCGATAGATCTGATCCTCGATCTTCTCCCGGACCTCTTCGGGCTCGACCGCCGCCGGCTCGATCCCCTCGAGATCCACGAAGTAGACGGTGCCGTCGGGGGCGACGACGGCGTCTTTGTCGAGCCACACGTCATGGAAGTCGAGCCCGCTGAACCGCCCGCCGCGGCCGGCGGGGGCGAGCGTGCGGGCGAAGAGGGTGAGGAGCGGGATCGCGCTCCGCACGAATCGGACCTCGAAATCGTGGGCTCGGGCGTTCGAGGCGATCCCGAACCGGTCGAACACGTGCGAGACGCCCGTCCCGATCGTCGACTTCGAGTGGAAGTAGACGCGGACGTTCGACGGCACGAGACGCAGCTCCTGCACGTACCGCCCGGTGTATCGGCGGAACCAATGGATGCTGCGCAGGCGCTCCTCCAGGGAGGGGGGGAAGAGCGCGATCTTGACCACCGGCGCGATCCGGAAACCGGCGAGGTCCGTGAGATCCGCCCGCTCGGAGACCGCGAGGGCGATCCGGGCGTGCTCGAGCCCTTGCCCCCCGTAGGGCGAGCCCCTCAGCCAGAGCTCTCCCGTGATGACGCCCCCCAGAGGACCTGGCGGCCCGGGACGGAGCCGGTCGCGGACCCCCGCGTCCCGCGTCAGGGCGGCGGCGCGTTCGGGGTCGAGCGGCTGGGAGGAGAACGGGTCGACCGTGCTCCCGACTCCCTTCACCGAAAGGAAGAACGGCTGCCCGTCGAGGGTTGCGATCGGTTCTGGGTCGATCGCTCCGCGGTTATCGTCCTCGATGAACTCCCGGGTCCCGGTGGGAGGGTCATCGACGAGACCGGTCAGTCCGGCGGGTAGATAGAAGGCATCCGGGACGGAGAGGGGCATCCCCTCGAAGCGCCGGTTGGTGATCGTCTCCGCGGGGAACGTCGAGAGCGGCACGGGGAAACCGGTCGGGCGCATCGCACTGGATCAATCCCGACGCGGCCGCCCGGGCGTCGGGCGATCGTCGGCTGCTCCACCGGGCAGGTACGCTCACCTCGGATGGGCTTTCCGCCGAAACCGCACATTGTGGGCTTGGCTTAATGTCCACCCCAAGGTCCGCCCTGGCGGCGTCGGACGATGTTCCCCCGGACGCGAGCTACGAGGCCGGGCCGGCGGAGCAGGTTGCCTTCACCGGACCACCTCCGGAGCACCTTCGGCAAGGGCCCGGGGAAACGCTTCGGGGCCAGGTTCGCGCCGGTATCGGGCCCCGCGAGTGCGGTGAGCCCCGGAACGCGTGCGCCGAAGTCGAGCGAGCGCCCCGGGCTCAGATCGGTTCGAGCGTCAGCCCGTTCTCGGTCACGGTCACACGGTAGGCAGGCTCGGGAGTGCGGGCCGGCCCGCGCAGCACGACCCCCGTGCTGAGATCGAACTGGGATCCGTGCCAGGGGCAGGTGACCGCGCCGCCCTTCACGGGCCCTTTCTCGAGCGGCCCGCCGGCGTGCGTGCAGACCGCGCCGATTGCGTAGAGCTTCCCGCCCTGGTTGAAGATCGCTACCGGCCGGTCCCCCGCGACGACTCGAATGGCGGTCCCTGGCGCGGGCGGCTTGGTACCGGGCAACGAGATCGATGAGGGTCCGCTCGCCGACACAGCATCCACAACTCCTCGGGTGATAAGGGCCTATCGGAGCCGGAGCGCCGCGCAGACGCCCTGCCCGCGTGAAATGTCCCGGGGCCGCGGGACAAAAGGAAAAATAGAGTGGGACCGATCAACGATCGATGAAGCCGTGGGCGCTGACTGCGCTCGCGTTGCTCGTCATCGCGGGCGTCGCGGTCGCGGCGGTGGCGGTTGTCGTGTGGCTTCCCGCGAGGTCCGGGGTCTACACGGGCCCGGGCATTCCGTACACGACCGAGGGCAGCTTCACCCTAGCGGGGGATGGCTCGTGGCACGCCCAGCCGTTTCAGGTGAACTCGAGCCAGTTCAACGTGACCGAGTGCTTCACGGAAAGCGCGACGCCCGCGACGGCCGTCTGGGGCTTCTTCATGAATGAGAGCGAGTTCGACGAGTTCAACGTCAACTCGACGCTGACGCATCTCGGGAACCAGAGCCTTCCGGGCTGTTTCGGTCCGGTACACGTCGTGAACGGGCCGGGACCGTTCTACTTCGTGTGGGTCGACACGGCGAACACTGCCGTAATCGTGCAGTACTCGATCACGGTGGGGGTCGACGCTCCCGCCTGAGTGCCCACTCAACTTTTCTGCCGCCCAACGAACTCGGTGGCCGTCCCCGATCACCAAGTTAGGCCCGGCGGCCGCCGCCCTGCGCGGGGCCCGTCGCGCCATCGAGCTGAGGGGAGTTCAGATCGGGCAACCCATGGTGAGGGCGACGTATGCACCGGCCCCCACGAGCAGGGCGACCATGAGAGCGGCGGGAATCAGCACCGCGTAGCCCCCTTCGATCGCCACCACGCCGCCCATCAGACCCGCGGCCACGCCAAACAGCATCAGCGAGACCCCGCCGCTACAGGCGTCGAAGAAGATGCCTCCGAGCACGAGCGCGACCAGCGCCCCCGCTATCAGGGTAGCGACGAGTCTCCGGTGGGTGTTCAAGAGACCGCACCTTCTGGGGGCCGACCCCTCCCCGGTGACTGCTCTCGGCCTACATCAACCGGCCCATGGGCCGGCGGACAGAGGCCCCCGGGCCGCTTCTCCGGCGACCGCAACCCACCCCTCAGCGGTTGGGGGATAGATTCGGCCCGGGCAAGGCCGGGGACGCTGGACGGCCCGCTGCGGACGGGGTCGCGGACAACGGGGCGCCGTCCGGTTCGCGAAGGGCGGCGGCCGGTCCCGGGGCACTCAGGAGTAGCCAATTCGGATCGACCGGGCCGAAGGGGCCGGACTGCGGGCCGAACACCGGGAACTGCCAGTGGTGGTGGTGATGGGGAAACGTCAGCGGAAGATAATCTCCCCCGACCGTGATCAGCCCGCTATTGTTGTACGGTAGAACGCCGTAGGGGTTCGACGGGGTTCCGTAGTTCGACCAGTAGTTGCCGCCCTGGTATCGAAGGCCGAGGATGTTGCCGCTCAGCGCCACTCCATCGACGACGCTGACCGCGTTCGCGGGGCGGAGGCTCACGTTCCAGGAGTCCACGTACACCGCGGGCTCGCAGAGGATCTGGCAGGAAAGTGGGTCGTACGTCGGGGTGATCGCCGGGAACGGAACGTCGACGAAGTTGTTGTAGATCAAATCGCCGGATTCGGATTCATTCACGGCCTGCGTGAAGTTCCCCGAGTTGAGCACGTTCTCCGGTTGACTCGCCGTCGTCGGCACCGAGTAGAACCGGTTCCCCCAGATCGTGTTGTTCGTTCCTCCGTAGAGGACGATCGCGTCGCCCTGGTCCTCGAACGTCACCCCGGCGACCAGATCGTCCGAGGAGTTCCAGAAGATCACGGACCCGAGCGGGAAGCCCGCGAGGAAGCTCGACAGCCATCCGGAGATGGTCCCTCCCCGGACGATGACGTGCGAGGTGTTCCAGAACCAGAGCTGTAGGTTGTTCGCCGCCGGAAGGCCCAGCTCGGCGACGGTCTCGTTGATGGCCGGATTGTACTCGCTCTCCACCCAGCTCGGATAGACGATCTGGAAGGATGGGGCGGTGACGGACACGTAGTCCGTCGTCCCGAAGAGCAGGAGTCCGGGAAAGACCGGCCAGAGCCAGTCGTTCAAGGCGGCAAATTCCGGGTCGATGAGCCCGTACTCGTTGTTGTCGATCCGGTAGGGGGAGCCCAACGTCCCTTGGCCTCCGGAGGAGATGCCCGCGAGCTCCGCGTTGCCGAAGGCAATGAGGGGCGTGTAGACGCCTCGCGCGAAGTCGAACCTCTCCCGCAACGACTCGAGCGTCGTCGAGTTCGCCGGTGAGTCCAACCGCAAGCCCCGGGGATCGCGCTCGGAGAGCAGGTACTCGATCCAGTACGGGCCGCCGTTCGGCACGTAGAAGGTCGTGGTCCCGGTGGGAGACGACGGTACCCACTGCGCTTCGCTCTCGTTTGGCGCACTGCCGGGATTCACCATGATGAACGTGTTCGGCGGGTTCAGTTTCTGGATGACGGTGCGGCTCCCCGAGCTGGCCGACATCCCCCAAAGCCCGTAGATGAACGACGGGCCGAGACGGAGCTGGGCCACCGGGGTCGCCGCGGAATAGGAGACGGCGATCCCGTCGCTGGTCTCGCCGGTCTCCGAACCTGCGTCCATCGCTGACGGCACCGGAACGTACGCGCCGGTCGTGGAATTCCACGTCGCGATCGCCACGGTGGCGTTCATCGCGTAGAAGCTTGTCGTGTCCCCGTCGTCGTTCCCGAGGACGCTCAGTTCGAGGTCGTTCGGGAGACCGACGGGATCGAGCTGGAGTCCGTTGATCTGGTAGGCACCCGCCGGAAACGGCTGCTTCAGCTTTGGCGCGGACGAACTCGTCGCGTTGAAGACGACGAAGTCGTACGAGCCCGAGGTCCGCATCGTACTGTTCGAGACGGTGTAGTTGAAGAACACCGCCGGCCGGTCATAGAGGACGGTCGAGTTCTCGTAGAACGTGATGGTGAATGGGTAGTGGATCGTGAACGTAGGGCCGATCGCGTAGTAGTACACCGGCGCGTAAAGCGTGCCGTTGGGCCCGTTGGCGTAGAACACGTTCGGCGAGATGTACGTGGCGTAGTTCGAGAAGTTCCAGACGTTGTCCCCGAATACGAGCTGGCCCGATGAGGGCGTGTAGCTCACGAAGTTCTGCGTCCAGAACTCATTGCTCGAGTTTCCAAAGAGCGTCACGCCGGTCACGACCGCGTTGAGCTGGATGCCGAACATATCCGGTCCGTCGCCGTCGACATTGACGGAGAGGGCGTTCGTGAGCGTGATCGTCCCTTCCACGCTCGACGTGTTGAGGATCGACCCATACAGCTCGCCCGAAACGTTACTGAGGCCGAGGTCCGCGACCCCCATCGGGGCCGGAGCTCGGCTGTAGGTGGGTCCGACCACCTCGCCCGGGCGCGGCGGGGCTACGGAGAGGTCGGGGAGGTGGATATCGGCTGCCGGAATCCCCGAGTGGGAGAGCTCCCGAAGCACGGTCTCCTCACGGGCGGCTCCGGCGGCGGTCGTGGAAGGGGACGGCGCGGGGCCCCCGGACTTCGCGG
>JASHQN010000104.1 GCA_030039135.1 Thermoplasmata archaeon
TCCCGCACCCTTCACCCGTCCGGCGACCGGGTCGTCCCACTCGACGAACATCCCCCGACTGCGGTAGTGCGGGTCGCGCGCGAGGTCCGCGATGTCCGAGACCCGCGCGATGGCGACGTCGTGCTCGCGTCCGAGCCGTTCGAGGTCGTCCCGGGTGCGGGTCCGACAGAACGCCGCGATCGCCGCGTCGACCGGGGCGCGATGGGCCAGCCGATAGTCGCGGTCGTCGAAGGCCGGGTCGTCGAATCCGATCAGCTCCTTGAGCGCGACCCAGGCGTCGGGCGTCGGCGCGGCAACCACGACCCACCCATCGGCGGCGCGGTGCACGTCGTACGGGTGCAGGCGAGCGTGCGCAGAGCCGTACCGGCCGCGGACGATCCCCCGCATGAAGTAGTCGAGCGCGAGGTTCTCGAGCAACACGAAGAAGATCTCGTACTGCGCGACATCGACCGCCTGGCCACGGCCGGTCCGCTGGGCGTGGTAGTGCCCCATCAGCGCGGCCGCCGCGGACGCGAGCCCGGTGACCGTGTCGTTGAGCGCCGTCCCCGACCGCATCGGCGGGTCGGGGTCGGGATTTCCTTGCAGGGAGAGGTACCCGCTGAACGCCTGGGCCGTCAGGTCGTACGACGGTTGGGCGACCCGGCCCGGCTCCCCCGTCTGGCCGTGTCCCGAGACGTGCACCACGGTGAGGCGAGGATTCGCCTCCCAGACGACGGCGTCGGAGAGCCCGAGCCGGTCGTACGTCCCCGGCCGCGACGATTCGATCCAGACATCGGCCCAGCGGACGAGGTCGAGGAAGACCGACCGACCCTCGGGCTGTCGCAGGTCGAGCCCGACCGAGAGTTTGTTCCGGGAGTACTGCACCCACGACTCGGAGACGGACTCCTCCGGGGCGCTACCGGGGAGGAGCGGGCGGAGCGTCCGCGTGGCATCCGCGTAGGGAGGTCCGAACGGGGGACCTTCGAGGTGGACGACGGTCGCGCCGAACTCTCCGAGGTACGTCGCGGCCCACGGTCCCGCGACGAAGCGGGCGGACTCCAGGACCTTCAGCCCGGCGAGCGGTCCGTACGGAGGCACGAGCGTCGGTTCGTTCGTCTCCGGCACGGCGAACGACCGGGGGTACCTCGATAACCCGAGAGGTTCACCCGGGAACCTCGGACAGTAAGTAGCGTGGCCCGGTCCAACGGCGATGCCCGAGCCTCCCTGGGACCGGTACGAGGGCGCGAAGTTCCGCGACGAGCTCACGAAGTACAAGATGGCGAATCATCCGTTCAAGACCCACCCCTTCTTCGCCCGGATCGAGCGCGGCGAGATGCCGAAGCCCACCGTCCGGGCTTGGGTCAAGCAATTCTACCCGTGGCTCGCCTCCGTGCCGGTCGCGATGGCCGAGCGGTTCTCGAACTGCTCGTGGGAGCCGTCGAACGACCGATACCGCCGCATGATCCTCGATCAGCTCGTCGAGGAAGCCGGTGACCCGAAGGGCAAGGCGCCCGGCCATCCGGAGCTCTGGCTGAGGTTCTGCGAGGGTATCGGGGTCCCGCGAGCCGAGGTGCAGTCCGCCCCGCTGCTGCCGAGCACGATGGTGGCGATCGACGATTTCCTCTACACGAACCGCATCAACCCGTTCTACGTCTCGGCCGCGGGCTCCTCCGAGCCGCCGAACGTCGAGCTCTGTGCGCGGCTCCTTCCGGCCTTCCGCAAGCACTACGGCGTCGACGAGGACCATCTTGAGTACTACCGGCTCCACGTCACGGCGGACGTCGAGCACAGCGAATGGATCGGACAGATCGTCGCGGGGTTCGCGAATTCGCCCGAGGTCCGCCGTCAGATGTGGGACCAGATGCTCCGCGGGTTCTCGATCCACGCCCTGCTCGTCGACGGCGTCCTCGCCGCCGCCAACGGGGGGGCCGATCCGAACAAGATTAAATAGCGGCGAGAGGCTCGCGAGAACGATGGCAGGCCGTCCGGACCGGAGTGCAACCGCCCGGTCGTCGGGCCGGGCTGCCGCGACCTGGCTCTGGTGAACGGGAGGCGCCGGGAGGGCGCCCCCATCCGCGGCTCCGTAGGGGGTCGCGGGTCGCTCCCTTTCGGCGTTCTCCCTTCGAGATAGAACGAAGGAGGAAACACCGGTGTACGGCAAAACGATCCGACTGAAGAGGGTCTTCCCCACGCCCGAACGACGGCTGTTCTCGGTCCCCCTCGACCACGCGCTGTCGATGGGACCGATCGACGGGCTGGAGGCGCTCGCGCCCCTCGCGACGGACCTCCAGGAAGGAGGAGCGGATCTCCTCATCGTCACCAAGGGCGCGGTGCGCGAGCTCGCGCCGGTCCTGCGCCCGAGCACCCTGCTCGGAGTGCACGTCTCGGCCTCCACGAGCCTCGGGCCGGGCTCGAATCACAAGCGCCTCGTAGGCACCGCGGCCGAGGCGGTCGGCCTCGGAGCCGATCTCCTCTCGGTTCAGGTGAACTTCGGCGTCCCCGAGGAAGGCGACATGCTCGCGGACCTCGGGACCGCGGTCGACCAATGCCGGGCGCTCGGGCTCCCCCTCCTGTGCATGGCCTACGTCAAGAAACCCTCCGGGGGCACGCCCGACGAGCTTCGGCACGCGGCGCGCGCGGCCGCCGATCTCGGGGCTGACATCGTCAAGACGAGCTACCCCGGTTCGGTCGAGGAGTTCGGCCGTCTCTGCCGAACCACCCCCGTACCGGTCCTGATCGGGGGCGGCGTCCGCCTGGACGACGAGTCGGCCTTTCTCGAGCTCGTTCAATCCTCCGTTCGCGCCGGGGGTGCGGGAATCTGCATCGGCCGAAATCTCTTCCAGCGTCGGCCGGTCGAGCCGCTCGCGCGACGCATCGCGACGCTCCTCCACGGAGAGTGACCTCGGACCGGTGACGCGCGAGCGGGTGACGATCGCATTGCGCGCGGAGGCGCCGGAGTCGCGCGCCGCCATCGTTGACCGGGCGCGCCGCCGCGGATTTTCCCGGTTCCACGACGCGTCGGTCGAGCCGCTCGCGGCCGGACCGGGCGAGGAGGTCGTCGTCCGCCGGGCCGACCGGCTCTACGGAGCGGGGCTTCCCGCTGAGGGCGCGGCCGTCGTGGCCGTTTCGGACGCGACGGCCCTCGAGGTCGCGACCCAACGCGCACCCGAGGGCGGAACGCTCGTGATCGAGTGGGGCGGCGATCGGATCATTCCCCTCGAGAACGCGATCGCGGCACGGGCCGGTCGCTACGCGATATGGGTCTACGCCCGGGGTCCGCTCGAAGTACCGGGCGCGCTCGGAGCCCTCGAGCACGGCGCCGACCGGGTGATCGTCGAGGTCCACCGGCCCGAGGAGATCGACGTCCTCGAATCGATCGTCGAGGGCCCGGTGCCGGGCCGCCTCGACTGGACGATCGTCCCCGTCACATCGGTGACGTCCGCCGGGGTCGGAGACCGCGTCATCGTGGACACCACCTCGCTCCTCCGGCCTTCCGAAGGGCTTCTCGTCGGGAGCACGGCCGCCTTCCTCTTCCATGTGGCGAGCGAGGCGATCGGCTCCGAATTCAGCCGACCCCGCCCGTTCCGAGTGAACGCGGGCGCGGCCCATTCCTACGTCCTCATGGCTGACGGTTCGACGCGCTACCTCGCCGAGCTCGCCGCGGGAGACGCGGTCCTCGTCGCCGAGCCCGGCGCTGACGTCCGTTCGGCGCGCGTGGGCCGGATCAAGATCGAGCGCCGGCCGCTCGTGGTCGTGACGGCCGACGACGGGGGGCATGCTCGGACCGTCTTCTTGCAGGAGGCGGAAACGGTCCGCCTCACGACCGAGTCGGGACGGTCCTCGACGACGAGCCTTCGAGCGGGAGCCTCCGTCCACGGCGTGCGACTGCCGCCGGCTCGGCACCTGGGACGCACGGTCGAGGAGACGATCGAGGAACGATGAGCAGCGCGCGCCCTCTCGTGGTCGTCTCGTTGCCCGGCCGTACGGTCGAGGAGGTCCGGAACGAGGTCGTGGCGGCGAAGGCCTCCGGCGCCGACGCGGCCGAGGTGCGTTTCGACCGGTGGGCTCCGGGAGAGCGGAGTCGGGCGCGCGAACTCTTCCCCTCGCCGATCCCGCTCGTCGCCACGCTGCGCTCGCACGCGGAAGGCGGCGCCGGCCCCGACGAGCCCGCCGAACGCGCGGGAGACCTCCTCGCGCTCGCGCGCCTGCCGTTTCAATGGATCGACCTTGAGGCGGACCGCGACCTTCCGCTCGAGCCGAAGCTCCCCCCGCCGTCGGCCCTCGGGCGCATCGTCTCCTCGCACCTTCCCGAGGGTGCCCCGATAGCCGAGATCGCGCGACGATTGCGCGGCGACGGGCCGTCGGACGCGATCCGGAAGGTCGTGGTCATGGCGTCGGTCGGCGCGCTCCTACGAGAGATACTCCCGGCGCTGCCGCCGCCCGAGGAAGGGGCGCGCGTCCTGCACACGACAGGGCCATCGGGAGGGCTCTTGCGAGCCTGGGCTGCGCGCCTCGGCTTCCCTCTCGTCTACGCGCGCCCTCCTCCGACGAGGGACGGACCCGCGGTGGCGCCGATCGAGGCGAGCCAGATCCCGGCGGACCGGTTGCGGTACTTCCTGGATGGCGGAGCGTCCGCGCCGATCTTCGGGATCGTGGGCCACCCGGTCGCTCACTCGCTCAGCCCGTACCTGCACTCGCGGTGGATGCGCGGAGCCGGCCAGAGGGGGCTGTACGTCGCGTTCGACATCGCGAGCGAGTCGGAGTTCGTGGACTGCATCCCGGCGCTCGTCGACGGCGGGTTCCGGGGGATCAACGTCACCCACCCGTGGAAGCAGGTCGCGGTCGCGACCGCGAGCCGGGTCGGTCGCGGCGCGGAGGTCTGCGGCGTGGCGAATTGCCTCACGTTCCGCGACGACGACGTCGAGGCCGAGAACACCGACCTCGTCGGGATCCTTCGTCAACTCGAGGAGTACCGACGGGCGGGGAATTGGGACGGAGGCGAGCTCGCCGTCGTCGGCTCGGGTGGCGCTGCGGCCGCTACCCTCGCGGCGGCTCGCGAGCTCCGCGCCTCGGCGTTCGTGATCGGCCGGGACCCGGGGCGCGTCGTCGCGCTCGCCGAGGCGTTCGGCGCGACGCCTCTCACCGAGGACCGGGCACGCCCGTTCTCCCTCGTCGTGCACGCCACGACCGTCGGGAGGGGGGACTCCGGGCCCCTCGCCGCGCCGCTCCGGGCCTTGATCGCCCCAGGCGGTCGCGTCCTCGATTGGGTCTACTCTCCGGTCGACCGAATCGTCGCCTCGACCGCGGAGGAGGCCGGGGCGACGTACGAGGACGGGTGGAGGCTCCTCGTCTACCAGGCCGCCGCTACGTTCGGAGTCTGGTGGGACAGCGAGCCGTCGAGCGAGGCGGTCGCCGCGACGCTCAAGGAGGGTCCGTGCACGGAATAGGGATCGCTCACGGCGCGATCACGATCGTGAACGCGCTCCCCACCGGCGTCGGGGCGGCCGTCGGCGTGGAGCTTACCGCCCGGGCCGAGATCGATCTCCGCCCCGCCGGCACCCAGGAGAAGTGGCAGATCACGGTTCCCGCTGAGGCCCGTACTCCGCTCGTGCTCGGGACCCTCGCCACCGCGCTCCGGCGCTTCGCACCGGGGAGCTCCGGCACCGGGGCGCTCGACCTTCGATCGGACATCCCCGCGGGGCGAGGCCTCAAAAGTTCGAGCGCGGTGAGCAGCGCGATCGCTCTCGCGGTCGCCCGCGCGACCAGGGCCGCCGTAGCACCCGAGGAGATCGCGCGGCTCTCGGCGGACGCTTCGATCGAGGCCGGAGTGAGCGCCACCGGTGCATTCGACGACGCCCTCGCGGGCCTGTCGAGCGGGGTCATCGTGACCGACAACCTACGGCGGGAGCGTCTCGCCGCGTTTTCCATCGAAGGCGACTGGCGCGTCGGGCTCTACATTCCTCCCGCGTCGCACCCCGCGGCGCCCGGCCTCTCCCGGGCCTTTTCGGACGAGTCCGAGGCCGGCCGGCGAGCCGCGGACGCAGCGAGGACCGGGGACTGGCCGCGAGCGATGCAGCTCAACAGCGAGCTCGTCGAACGCGTGCTCGGGTACGACTACGGCCCGGTGCGCGCCGAGCTTCGCCGGCGTGGAGCCTACGCGAGCGGCGTGAGCGGCCTGGGTCCCACCCTGGCCGTCGTGACGAGCGCCGACCGGCTCGACGCGGTCATGGCGGGCCTGCCGGACGGACCGGCCGAGCGCCGCGTCGTTCCGTTCGCTTCGGCCCTCCTCGCTCGAGGGAGACCGGCATGACGACGGTCCGCATTCTCCCTGGGGCGGTGCGCGGTGCGGCGCTCGCTCCCCCGTCCAAGAGCTACACGCATCGGGCGCTGATCGCCGCTCACCTCGCCGGGCGGCGATACCTCGTCCTCCACCCGCTCGACGCCGACGACACGAGGGCGACCGCCCGTGCGCTGCGCCGTCTCGGTTCCCGCGTCCGTTGGGGAAGGACTTGTTGGGAGGTCCGCCCCGTCGCCGCAGAGTCCCGGGCACGGGCGACGATCCAATGCGGTGAATCGGGGACGACGCTGAGATTCGTCGCGGCCCTGGCGGCGAGCTCTGCTCGACCCGTTCGGCTCGTCGGGCGCGGGCGGCTCCCTTCACGCCCGATGGCCGAGCTCGTCCAGGCGCTTCGCGAGCTCGGCGCACGCTGCCGTTTCGCGGGCGGCGCCGGGCGTCTTCCGCTCGATGTCGAGGGGCCGATCCACGGCGGCGCCGTGCGGCTCGACGCTTCGCGAAGCTCTCAGTTCGCCTCGGCGCTCCTCCTCACGCTCCCCAGTGTCCCGGGCGATTCCGTGCTGCGGCTCACCGGTGCGATCGTTTCCGAGCCGTACCTCGATGCGACCCTCGCGGTCGTCCGGTGCCACGGGGTTCGGATCGATCGGCGCGGACGAACGTTCGTGATCCCGGGAAGCCAGCGCTACCACGGCGGTCGGTTTGAGGTTCCGGGAGACGCGTCGTCGGCCGCGTACCTCTGGGCCGCAGCGGCCGTGACCGGTGGGCAGGTCCGCGTCCGCGGGATCCCCTCTAACTGGCCTCAGGCAGACCTCGCCGTGCTCGACCTCCTTGAGCGGGCCGGGGCGACCGTAGAGCGGGTTCGGGACGGGGCTACCGTACGGGGCCGCGCCCGCCGCGGCTTCGCCCTCGACCTGACCGGGGCGCCCGATCTCTATCCCTTAGCGGCGGTGGTCGCCGCGACGGTCCCGGCGCGGAGCCGGTTGCGAGGCGCCCCTCACGTCGTCTACAAGGAATCCGACCGTCGTGCGGGCGCGGTCCGGCTCGCCCGTGCCCTCGGCGCCGAGGTCGAGGCGAATCGGCGCGAGGTGCGGATCCAGGGGACCCGTACGCCGAGCGCGGTCGAGATTACCGATCTGAACGATCACCGGCTGGTGATGAGCGCGGGGGTCGGCGCGCTCGCGGGCGACGGGCCTTCCGAGGTCGGCGACGCCCGGGCCGTCGCGAAGTCCTTTCCCGGGTTTTGGGTCGCCCTCGCCGCGCTGGGAGGGAGGATCGATCGATGATGCGGTTCGGCCTCGCGTTCCGGATCACGATCTTCGGATCCAGCCACGGGCCCGAAGTGGGGGTGACGATCGAGGGAATCCCACCCGGCACGCCGATCGATGCTGCCCGGATCCAGTCGGAGCTCGATCGGCGACGGCCGGTCGGCCGCCGGCTCGCGACGAAACGGCAGGAGGAAGATCGCCTCGTCGTCGATGCCGGAATCGCGGACGGCCGCGCGGACGGCTCCGCGTTCCGTGCCCACGTTGCGAACGAGGACGTGCGCCGTGAACCGTACGATCGGCTGCACGACACCCCTCGACCCGGCCACGCCGACTACCCCGCCCGGATGCGGTACGGACCCGACGCCGATCTCTCGGGGGGCGGGATCTTCTCCGGTCGGATGACCGTCGGCCTCGTGATCGCCGGGGCGATCGCGCGGCAGATGCTCGCGACGCGGGGGATCGATCTGGTCGCCTACACGCGCTCGATCGGCCCGATCGATGCGCCCGTGCCGTCGGATCTCGACGTGGCGGGACTGCGCGAACGGTCTCGGGCGAACGAGGTGGCCGCTCCCGATCCAGCGGCCGCCCAGCGCATGGAGGAGGCGATCGCCGACGCCCGACGGGA
>JASHQN010000105.1 GCA_030039135.1 Thermoplasmata archaeon
GTCACCGGCCCGTTCGACCTCATCGTCAAGGTCCAGGCGCCGCACATCAACGAGGCGCTCGACACGGTCGTGCACCGGATCCGGTCGATCACCGGCATCAAGTCGACCGAGACGCTGGTGACGGTGGGACCGGCCTGACGGGCCCCTCGGTGCGTCCCGCTCCGGCTCAAATACGCCCCCGCATGTGGGGGGCTCGATGGTCGCGCCAGGGGAGATCGCCCCGGACTTCGAGGCTCCGGATTTCGAGGGAAGACCGTTTCGGCTGTCGTCGCTGCGCGGCCGCCCGGTCGTGCTCTATTTCTATCCGAAGGCCGACACTCCCGGCTGCACGATCGAAGCGAAAGGGTTTCGGGACGTCTACCCCGAGTACCAGGCGAAGAACGTTCAGGTGGTCGGGGTCAGCACCGACGACTGTCCGGCCCAAAAGGCGTTCCGCGACAAGTATGGGCTTCCGTTCCCTCTTATCGCTGATATGTCGAAGGCGGTCGCCACCACGTACGGGGTCCTCGGGCCGAGGGGCAACGCCCGCCGGGTCACGTTCCTCATCGGGCGGGACGGCAAAGTGATCGAGGTCGTCGACACGTCGTCGCCCGACGCGCACCTCGCCCGAGCTCGGTCGGTCTTTCTCACGGAATAGTCGGCGAGGGTCCGTCGGCCGCGGAGGGCGGGTCCGCGCCCGCCGGGGAGGTCGGCGCGGCCGCAGCTCCCGGGGTCACGGACGGGCTCCGAGGGCGTCGGCCCGACAGGCTCCACACACGCTCTCCGAGCAGCTGGAGCGACGCCGGCACGAAGAACGTCCGGACGACCATCGCGTCGAGGATCACGGCGACCGCGACCGAGAACCCGATCGCCCGGATGAGCGTGAACTCTCCGACGAGCAGGGCGGCGAACGCGCACGCAAGGATCAGCGCCGCCGCCGTGATGATCCCGCCCGTGCGGGCGACGGCCTCGACCGCCGCTTCGCCCGCCGGTCGGCCCTTGAGGCGTTCCTCGCGAACCCGGGTGAGGAGGAAGATGTTGTAGTCGATGCCGAGCCCGAGCACGAGGATGAACAGCAGCGTCCGGACGTAGAAGAACAACGGGAAACCCAGGAGCTGATCGAAGACGAGGTACGTGACGGCCCACGCCCAGCTGATCGAGAGCCCGATCGTGCCGATCGCCATGAGGGCGATGATCCAGGATCGCAGCACGACCAGGAGGACGAGCACGAGCCCGATCGTCACGGCGAGCAGAAGGTAGTCCGTGGCGGTCGCCGTCTCGGTGGCGAGGTCGTTGATCGTCGGCGCGCCGCCGCCGAACGCCGTCGAGGCGATCTCGGGGTGGGTCGCCGCGTACGTGGCGAACCCGCTCCTCACGCCTTGGACCGCGTTCACGGCGGAGAGCGAGAGTCCGGTCGCGTTGGGCTGGATCGAGAGCAGGACCGTCCGGCCGTCGGTGCCCACGAAGCCCGACAGGACCCCGATGAGGGTCGCTCGGGTCGCGCTCGGCAGCGTCGAGAGGCTCAGCCAGTCCGATAGGGACGCGCCGGCCGGCCCGACCGGCGAGGTGACGGTCGCGATGCCGGGCGTCGCGCTCGCGATCGAAGTCAGCGATCCGACATCCGTGAACTCTGTCGCGTTCGTCGAGTTCCCGACGAGGAGGGGGGAGGCGAACGTCACGAGCGCGAAGCTTGGTACGGCAAACCCCGGGCCGAAGTGGTTGCCGAGCTCGTTGAGACCTACGGTAGCGGGATGCCCGGCCGGCAGTTGCTGGTAGAAGTCGTAGGAAAGCGGGGCCGAGATCGAAACCAGCACGAGAGGGACCGAGATCACGAGGATGGCCCCGACCGTGGCCGTGGGGTGCCGCTGCGTCCCGCGGCCCGCGCGGTAGAAGTAGGTCGTCTCGGCGCGGGTGCGCGCGAGGACCTGGTCGGCGCGCCGCCGGAACCGCTCCCCCGTGTAGGGCCAGAAGATCCTCGGCCCGATCAACTTGAGACACGCCGGCACCATGGTGAGGGATACGAGCACCGTGAGCAGGATCGCGAGCGAGAGGACCGAGCCCCATTGGGAGAGGAGCGCGACCCCGCTGAAGGTGAGCGCGAACGTGGCGATGATCGCGGTCGAGCCGCTCGTTGCGACGGACTGGCCGGCCCAGGTCACGGACGCGGTGATCGCTTCGTCCGGGGTCTTGCCGGCGGTGAGCTCCTCGCGGTACCTCGCGACCATGAACACCGAGTAGTCGGTGCCGACGCCCAGCACGAACACCTCCGTGAGGGCGATCGCCGAGGAGTCGACGTGGGTCACGAGCTCGCCGATCATGACGAGCCCTCCGAGGCCGAGGGCGAGCGCGATCCCCAGGATCCCGAAGGTCACGATCGGGGTGAGAGGGGACCGGAAGTACAGCATCGCGATCAGCAGCAGGAGGCCGACCGTGAGCGGGAGGACGAGGATCAGCGAGGAGTTGACCGCCTGGCTCGTGAGCTGATCGAGCGGAGCGGGTCCGGTCTGATAGTACGAGATCGAATGGGTGGGGTCGGAACGCTCGACGACGCCCGGCACGAGCCGGTCGATCGCGGCGAGGTCCGAGTAGACCGGCGAGCCTCCCGAGCCGTTCGTGTAGCTATCGTCCACGGTGAACGAAACGTCGACGATCTGCGCGGTACCGGTCGGATCCACGAACTGCGTGCGCAGCCCGTACGGGACCGGTAGAGGCTCGGCGGCGAGCGTCGTGGAGCTGACCACCCCGGACGCCCAGGCGGAGAGTTCGGCCGGCGTTGCCGAGGCCGTCGGGAACGCGGTCCACACCCGGTCGATCCACGCGCCCGAGAGGCCGACCTCCCCGCCCAGGACGATCGCGGCCGTCGCCCGAACGCTCGGCCAGGCCGTGGAGTTCTCGATCTCCAACGTGTCCAGCACGGCGTACGGGACCGCGCGCTCGGCCGGTGTCGGGAAGAAGACGGGGACCAAACCGACCTCGGTGGTCCGTACGATGCCGTCCGAACAGGGGACGACGTTGGCGGGGCTAGACCAGCAATCGCTAGGGCTGTTGTTGAACCCAGGACTGGTCGCGTTGCCGTTGTAGAACGCCGAGAGTACGGACAGGGCCGTCGCGTTCCCGGCTAGCATCGTTCGGGTCTGATTGTACGCGGGATAGTTCGCGGACTGGGGGGACGAGGGGTTGAAGAGCCCGGTCCAGACCCCGACGAACGCCGAGGGGGGGCCCCACAAGAGCGCAGCGGTCTGATTGACCGCGACGGGGAGGGAGGGGCTGGCATTGAGCCCGGCGCCGATCGCACCGAGCGCGATCTCCGCCTGGCCCGTGAGGTAGGACCCGTAGCCGGTGTAGACCGTGTCGACCGAGGCCACGTCGACCAGCGACGCGTCCGACCGAAGGGCGGCCGTGACGTTGAGCACGACCCCCTGCGCGTTCGAGTCGGTCATGTTCGGTGCCGTGAGGAGGACGATCGTGCTCGAGCCCCCGGGCGTAGAGCTCGGGAACAGGCGGGCCAGCTCGGCGCTCGCCATCGAGCTCGGCGCGTTCGTGGGCGTCGTCTCGGTCGAATTCGTCGTCACCGATCCGATCAGGGAAAGGAACGGGATCGCGACGACGAGGAGCACGATCCAGAACACGATCGGGTACCACGGGTGGCGGAGAATCCCGTTCGCCAGCGAGGCGAACAGCCGGATTCCGCGATGCCGATGTGTGGGGGCTCCCACCTACCGTTCGACGGGGCGCCGAAGATAACGCTAGCGGATTCGAGGGCGTAACTTCTCCTTCGAGACGCCGTAAGGTGGGGCGTTCCGTCGCACGAGCGGGGAGCCGGCGCGGGTCTCAGCCGGCCGGAGAACGATCCGCGACGGAATCCGGGCTCTCCGGCCGTGAGGCTCGCCGCGACGGTCGCCACAGCGCAGGGAATCGGGAAGGATCGACGAACACCCTCGTCTCCTCGACGACCCACCCGTGCGGGACGCTCGCGACCTCGCTCGACGCGTAGCGGGCCACCCCCGTCGCGACGAGTTCGCCGTTCCGGGTGATCAGCGCGACCCGAGCGCCGAGTGCGAACGCCTTCGGGATCTTCAGGATCCCGCCGCTCGCGAGGCCCGCCCCGTGGGCGAGGGCGCTGGCCGCGGGGTCCTTGACGACGATCTCGGGGAACTCGCGCCAGACCTCTTCGATCGGGTGGAGCAGGGCCGCAAGGGGTGCCGGATCGCCCTCGGAGCGCAGGGCGACCGCGTCGGCCAGTTGGCCGAGCGTGACCGCCTTCGTCTCCTCGAAGGGTCCGGTCGAGATCCGCCGCAACTCCTCGAGGTGGGCGCCGACCCCCAGCGCTTCGCCGAGGTCGACCGCGAGGGTCCGGATGTACGTCCCCGAGTCCGCGATCACGTCGATCACGAACCGCTCGCCGTCGGACTCGAGCCGAGCGAGCCGGTAGATCGTCCGCACGCGTCGTTCGCGCTTGACCGCCGACCGCACCGGCGGAGTCTGGTAGATCGGACCGACGAACTCGCCGAGGGTTCGGTCGAGCTCGCGGGCCCCGACCGAGCCATGCAGCTGCACGACGCCCACGTAGCGCTTGGGGAACTCGAGGACGAGGGGAAGGAGCTTCAGCGCCGATCCGTACCCGATCCAGAGCACCCCCGATACGTTGGGATCGAGCGTGCCCGCGTGGCCCGCCCGGTCGACCCCGAGGAGATCGCGCACCCACGCGGTCACCTGGTGCGACGTGGGGCCTCGGGGCTTGTCGACGAGCAGGAACGCGCCGTCCTCCGTTCCGCCGCCCGAGGCGGGCCCGGTCATGGCCCCGCTCATCGCGCGCGCTCCGCGGGTCCGGCTTCGAGGAACGCCACGATGGCGTCCGCCACCGACTCGGCCGGTCGATGGGTGGAATCGACCGTGAAGTCGGCCGGCTCTCGATCGAGGTCGATCCCGTAGAACTGCGCGTAGCGGGTCCGTTCGCTCGCCTCGCGCTCCCGGACGCGGCGGGTCGCGTCCTCGACCGACTGCCCATCGCGTCGGGCGACGCGGGCGACGCGCTCGGCGAGCTCGGCCGTCACCACGACGTACGCTACCGGAACCCCGTGGCGCCGGCACAGGATCCCCTGGATCCGCCCGTCGAGGAGATGGCCCGGGCGAGCGAGCGCCTGCATCGCGCGGTCGAGCTCCCGGTCGATCTCGGGATGGGTCTCCGCGAACCGCCCGAACGCCTCGAGGTCGAGTCCCTGGCGCGCCGCCTCGGCGCGGAAGAGGTCGCCGGCTGCCCGGTACTCCAGCCCGAGGCGGCCCGCGACGAGCCGGCCCGCCGTCGACTTTCCGCTCCCCGGGGGCCCGCCGATCGCAACGACCCGGTCGATCACGCCGAGCCCCCGGCCGCGCCCGGGGCCGGGGGCAGCGGCTGGGGGTTCTGCCGGGCGAGGTGGCGGCGCAGCCAGTAGTTCTTCAGCACCCGGCGGAAGACGAGCGAGAGGGGGACCGTGTACAGGCTGAAGATGAGGAACCACGGCGGGAAGTATCCGAGGATCGGGTGGGTGTACAGGTTCAGCATCGCTCCCCCCAGGTTGACAGTCTGCTGCACGGTCGACGCGGCCGCGATGACAAGGCCGACCCACGTGTAGATGAGGATCAGGAGGAACCAGGTGATCGCGAGCCCCTTGAACTGGGCGATCGACACCTCGCTCGAGAGGCGGGTGAGCCGCTCCTGGAACGGCTTGAGCGCCGCGATCCGGTCCTTCTTCCCCGACCGGATCGCCGCCATCTGGACCTTGCGGAACGCCGAGCTCCACTTCTGGACCTTGGCGGCCTTGATCCAGTCGGTGGTGTAGTTGTAGGCCAGCGCGGTGACCAGCATCTCGATCGCCCCGGCGAGCGCCATCGTGACGAGGAGATGGTTGCTGCCGAAGCCGATCAGCCAGTAGAGCGGGCCGGAGGAGGTCGCGCTCGTGCCGAGGAGGCCGGCGAGGGAGTTCCGCGCGGGGAGGTCGATGATCATCAGCAGCCCGAGCATCCCGAGGAAGACGTAGAGGAAGGTCGCGAGCCGGAACTGCGGCGCCGGGGGCCGGGACGGCTTCGCGGCGGGCGCCGGCGCTTCCTCGGCGGCGCTCGGTTCCTCGTCGGCCTCCTCTTCCGCGAGGGGGGGGCTCGCCGACGGGAGCGGGTCCTCGTCCGTGGGCATCGGCTACGACTCGCCTCCGAGGAACCGACGGAGGAGCGGGTTCATCTCCATCAGCTGCTCACGACCCATCGCCTCGTAGAGGTTGATGATGATCCCGACCATGAGCAGCACCCCCGTTCCGCTGGCATTGCCGAGGGTGCCTATGAGGTCCGCTCCCGCGGCGAGCGCGCCGACCGCCGCGCCCGAGATGACGGTGATCACCGGGATGTACCGCTCGAGGACTCGTCGCAGGACGCGAGGCTCCCGACGGAAGCCGGGGATCTGCATCCCCGACGCTTCGATCTGTTTCGCGACCGCTTCCGGTCCCATGTTCGTCGTCTGGATCCAGAATTTGGCGAAGAGGATCGACCCGCCGACCATCGCCCCGAAATAGACCGCGACGTGGACGAGCCCCTGCCACCAGGAGTGCCCGACGAGGTACGCCCCGTACTGCTGATAGTTCAGGATCGGAAGTAACCACGTCTCGAGGCCGTTCACCGTCGAGAAGTAGTAGGCCCCCCCCGTGAGGGGCTGCGTCTGACTCACCCCTAAGGCCGTCGCCTGGGTCGAGGTCGGGTAGGAGCCGATCCACCACTGATGGCCGATGAGCGGGAAGTGGATCAACGTCGGGTTCGTCCACAACAGGATCGTGAACACCGAGACGTTGGCGAGGAGCGCGCTCATCAAGATCACCGGGATGTTCGACGCGTAGATCAGCCGCAGCGGGTAGCGTCCACGAGCGCCGCGCGCCTCGGCGTGGGAGAGCGGGAGCTCGATCCGCGTCGATTCGGTCCAGGCGACGAGGAAGAAGATCGCGGCGGTTCCGACGAGAGCGATGAGCGGGTTGGGCGCGGTCAGAAGAACGGCCTGCCAACCGCCCGACGCCATCTGCGACGCGGAAAGGTGGGTGAAGAAGTACAGCATCTTCGGGATCGTGCCGCTCGGCGGATTCGTGGCCGAGAGGGCGACCGAAGGGTTCTCCGGGAGCCAGTTGAGGGTCCCCTGTACGATCTGCTGGGAAACGCCGGCGGCGATGAACAGCGAGATCCCACTCCCGATCCCCCATTTCGAAACGACCTCGTCCATGAGGAAGACGAGATAGCTCCCGAAGACGAGCTGCGCGACGATGATCGCGTCGGCGAGGAGCATGCCGTTCCCGGGCGAGACCGTCCCCAGGCTCGTGACGAGGCCCGCGCTCGGGGTGATGTAGCCGAAGACCTGCGGTATCGCCTCGACGAAGATCATCGCGACGACGAGGACCTTCTGGGTCCCCTGGTACATGCCCTTGTCCTCGTCGTCGGTGAGGTCGAGCCCGATGATCTTCGCCCCGACGAACAGCTGCATGATGATCGACCCGGTGACGATCGGGCCGATCCCGAGGTCCATGAGCGTCCCCTGCGCCCCGGCGAGGATCGAACGGTAGCTCGCGAAGAGGTCGATGATCGTCGACTGATCGACCCCGAACAGGTAGATGTTCGTGAGCAGGAAGTACATGAGGAGAATCCCGATCGTCCAGAACATCTTCGTTCGGAAGTGGACGTGGCCCTTCGGCTGGCTCACCGCGGGCATCCGGGACGTGATCGGTTTGAGCCCGTAGAGGCGGGACCGCGACCCGTTGTACGAGAGACCGAGGTAGAGCAGTCCCATCACGACGGCCACGACGGCCGCGGTGAGGATCAGACCGATCAGGGTCGGCGAGGTCCAGAACCAGACGAGCCCGACGATCGCGACCGCCAGTACGCCGAGCGCGATCGCCCAGCGATTGTCGCGGGGGATCTCCTCGTCGGCCATCGGGCGTGCGACGACCTGGGTCGCGAGTTATATAGTCTACGGGGGCGAGGGCGCGGGCGCTCTCGGCGGCTCGACGACGGTGACCTTCTCGCGGGCATGGCGCGTCGCGTGCGCGACGATGACCTTCCAGGTCCTCTCGCTGGACCCCTTGCCGAGCAGGCGGTCGACCCCTGCCTTCGCGAGGTCCGCAACGAACGCCTCGCCATCGCGCGAGATCGCCCCCTTCGCCTCGAGCACGGGCAGGTAGGCGTCCAGGTCTCCGACGTTCAGGGCGACCGGGTGCTCCACGACCTCGCGGGGCCGCTCGAAGCCGTGGCGACCGAAGTGGTCGGGAGCGTAGATCAGCATCGACTTGAACTTGTACTTGTGGAGACCGGCGTTGCCGCGGCCGCCCTGCTTTCCCGCCCCCCGCCCGGCCTTGATGCCGCGCCCGTGCGTTCGGAGCCCTCGGAACTTACGAGTACGACTGGGCAACCGTTCCACCTCCTACAGCATCCGCCGGACGAGGTCGTTGATCGCCCGGCCCCGGTAGCCCAGCGCGCCGCCCAGGGTGAACGGCCGCTTCGTCGAACGCCATCCCCCGGTCGGAGCCTTGAGCCGGAAGAGCGGCCTCAGCCCTGAGACCCGCGGAAGGCCCCGCTCGCTGACGGCGCGGGTCAGCTCGGCGAGGTCCTTGGCCCGGAGCGATTCGGCCACGACGCGGTCGGTGATCCGCTCGCCTGCGACGGTCTCGCCCCGCTCCTTCAGCAAGAGCCCGACCGTCTCGGGCTCCGCCTCGCCCCACGTCACGTACCCCTGCACCTTGGACAGCATGCCCTGGAAGGCCGCTGCCTCGGGCACCACGGTCGCGTGGTTCGCGCGCGTGAGGTGGAGGCTCCCGAGCGTCTCGACGATATCGTGCCGGGCGTGGATCGTCCCTCGAACCCTTACTACCATCCATGCCATGC
>JASHQN010000106.1 GCA_030039135.1 Thermoplasmata archaeon
CTCTCCCGAGATGCAAACTCCCCCGGGGGCCGCGAGTGGTTGGATGCGGGAAGCGATGTTCACCGCGTCGCCGAAGATGTCGGACTCGCGCTGCTCGACGTCCCCGAGGTGAATCCCGATGCGAAGTTGAATGGGAGGTACGCCCGGCTGCGAGTTCCGCTCGTGCAGGTGTTGCTGGATGTCGATCGCACACTGAACTGCGCGGAGAGCGCTGTCGAATTCGGCCAAGAACCCATCGCCCATCGATTTGATCTCACGCCCCTGGTGGGCCGTGAACAGGGGACGGACCAGCGCCGCCTGCTCGTCACGGAGTCTGAGCGCCTCTGCTTCGTTGGCTTGGGCCGAGGCGGTCGACCCGACCATGTCGGTGAACATGATGGCGGAGAGGCGACGAACCGACGCCACAGCGCGAAATCCGCTTCGGTTAGATTAAGCACCCTGCTCTCCTCGACCCGTCCATAGGCTGCGGAAACGCGACAGTTCGACCGGACCTCGGACCCTTTCGGCGGACCGCTTAGATCCCGAAGCTGTAGCGTGGAATCCTGGCCCCGTCACGACCTGCTCTGCGGTGACCCCCCCGGCTTGTAGCCTGGGGACCCATGTCCGGTTCTGCCCGGACAAGGGTCCTCTTTGCGTCCCCCGGCGCGAGTTGAGCCGAACCCAGTCAGGCCAATTTCATCTTTTTCAATAAGGCTTGGAATCTCGGATCGCCCCGTGCCCGGGCGGTGCGCGGGTCCAATCGGAAAATCCAAATCGGGAGATTATGACTGCGGAAACCCTTGTCCAGCCAACGAAAACATTCATCGAGATCGCCGAGCTCGGCGCATACTACCGCCGCGGTGAGGGGGATTTGGCCGAACTCCGGTAGAGTTTCTTCGAGCCTCAGGAGAGCCCTCGACTTCTCCTTCTCCCCGGAGAGTGCGTACCCCCAAGCGCGGATGACCGGCTTCCAGCGGGGCTCGGTGGTCCGTTCCTCGTACTCTCGAATTTCCTTGAGCGCGTGCTCGAGATCGGATCGGGCGAGATAGTAGCGCGCAAGTCCAGAATGGTACATCCACGCTGAGGGTTCCGATTCGCCGACTTTCTGAAGTTTGACGAGTGCTTCATCGAGCCGTCCGACCAGGGCGAGGAACCAGGCGAATACCCAGAGGTTGTGGGTCCAAATGGGGTCAGCGGCCTCGGCTAGAGCAAACTCTCGGAGAGCGTCGTCCACCCGGAGTTCATTGGCCAGAAATTGAGCGTATAGAAAGTGCGCCAGGGCAAAGCTTGGGTCGAGCGAGAGGGCGAGCTTGACCTCCTTCTCCGTCGAATTCCGCTCATAATCGCGCGAGAACATCATGGCCAAAACCAGGTGAGCCTCGGCGAGATTCGGGTCGAGCTCGATCGCGCGGATGGCCAATCCCCGGTTGTGCTCTACCCAATCCGTTTGTGATGCCTCGGTGTACCAGATCCCAAGCATGCCCAAGGTCATCGCCAATCCCGCGTGGGCGGCGGCGTTATGGGAGTCCAGCGAGATCGCGAGCTCGAATTGCTCCTTTGCCGCTTCGAGCGAGACTTTCGAAGGACTGTGTTGCAACGTTCGTCCCTTTAGGTAAGCGAGATAGGAATCCGGCCGAACCGAGCGTCTCGCCTCCAGACGTGCCTCCTCGGTCGCTCCCAGCTCGACCTTCAGAGCTTCCGCCACTTGCCTTGCAATCTCCGCCTGAACCGCGAAGATGTCGTTGAGTTCCCGATCGTACGTCTCAGCCCACAGATGTCGGTCCGACCGCGCATCGATCAACTGCGCGGTGACTCTTAGCCGGCTTCCGGCCTTGCGTACACTGCCCTCCAGTATGGAAACGACCGCCAGCTCCGTTCCAATCTGGGTGACCGACTTACTGGTGGCCTTGTACTGCATTACCGAGGTGCGAGAAATGACCCGAAGCTCCCGCAATCGAGAAAGAACGGTGATGAGCTCCTCCGTGAGGCCATCCGCGAAGTACTCGTCGTTCGGGTCCGGGCTGATATTGGTGAACGGTAGGACCGCTATTCCGGTCAGTGTCGTGCTAGCCAAGGCGGGTTCCCTCCCGGTCACAGGCAGCACGACTCGGTAAATGTCCATCGAGATCTGCAGGCCCTTGAGCGCCTGGGGCGGGAGTTTCTCGAGCTTGTCCGGGATCTTGTTCCAAACCTGTTCGCGAACAGCCCCCGACACGCAGACGCCACCCGGCTCCGCGATGGGTTCGATCCGAGCGGCGATATTGACAGCATCACCGAGGATATCGGCACCCTTCTGCTCGACGTCCCCGAGGTGGATTCCGATCCGGATCTGGATCGGAACGAGACCGGTCTGAGCGTTCCGCTCATAGATCCGACGTTGGATGTCGATCGCACACTGGGTCGCCCTCAAAGCGCTGTCGAACTCGACCAAGAAGCCGTCACCGGTGGACTTGATCTCTCGGCCGTGGTGAGCGGCTATGAGCGGGCGAACGAGCTCCTGCTGCTGCTGGAGCAGTTCGAGAGTGCGGGCCTCGTCGGTCTGTGTCGAGGAGGTGTAGCCGACCATGTCGGTGAACATGATGGCAGACAGGCGACGGACCGAGGCCACAGTGCGAAAACCGCATCGGTTAGATTAAGGGCCCTACCTGTCCGAGTCGTACCTCGGCGACCGAAACTTGTCCGCCAGACCGAACGCAGAACCTACTCGCAACACCGCTCAGAGCCCGAAGTTACAGCGTAGAATCCTGGCCCCGGCGTAGGAACCAACATCTTTGCGTCGCTGAACGGAATCCTTCCGAGCTCTTTCGCGTGCTCCGCCAGTTTGATTCTCGAGCGGGGAAAAACCGTCTCTAAAGTCCGTAGGCTTCGTCGTGGTGCGCCAATCTTAGCAAGCGCACTACCTGCTCTTCGAGCAACGGTTCGAACAGGAGAACATACGAGCCTGCGACGTGCACTCGGCGCACACCTTGAAGCGGGGCATGCAGGGGCTTGTAGTGTAACGGGTTCTGGAGGATTTGGTCGACCTTGTTATCGACAGCGCGTTTGAATCCGGCGTTTCGAGCGCAAAGCTTCCGGCAATCCCGCTCGAACTCCGGGGAGACCTCCAGGTCCCAGCTCACCGCGAGTCACCCAAGACTTCGTCCAGGGATTGAATCTTCCGAAACTTACCCCTCCTGATCCGCTGGAGATCCGCTGCGAAATCGGGGCGAAGGGCCGGATCGAGGATTGTCTCCTCATACGCCATGACTATGCTCTCGAGTGCCTCGGACTTGCCCTTGAGTCCGTCACGGGCCTTGACCACGTTGACGACACGATTTGCGTGCTCCGAGAGCTCTACGACAGCTTTAGGCATAATCCAACATAACTCCATGTAACGTCAGGATATAAGAACTATCGGCCCTATGTCCCGCGTCCAAGAACGACTACGATTCGTGAGGAAACTTTTCCCTCGAGCCAGTGTCTAGGGTTCGAGCTTTCTTGCGAACCCTAGCCCGGCAGCCCTCTCGAGCTCGGACCCGTGGAGGTCGGTTCGCGGGGGGTGATCGACGTCGTGTCGAGGGCTACGTCGGCGGACCGGGAGGCCCCTGACTCGACGTCGGGGGTGCCCCAGGTGCCGGCAGAGCCGTCTCCATCCCGCCGGAAGACGCGGCTGCGGATTCCCGTTGCGGAGGTTCGCGTCGACGGCGACGCTCTCGCAGGTAGAGGGCGAGGAGCAACAACGCAAGCAGGGCGAGCAGGATCACGAGGAGCTCGAGCCAGCCCACCGTCGACGGCGGGGGCGATGTCGAGGACGTCGCCGAGTAAGAGATCGTGAGGGACGTGGGCATGCCGTTGACCGTCACGTATCCCGAGGTGGGGGAAGCCGAGTAGCCCGGGACCGCTCCCGCGGCGAACGGGAAGGTCCCGTTCGACTGCACGAGCACGATCGCCGTGGGAGCGATCGCGCCCGTAACTGCGCCGGCGAAGGCGATTGCCCACGCCGCTCCGCTCGGCAGCCCGGTTTCGGTCACGGTCACCGAATAGACCGGGGGAACGAACTCGATGACCCGGTCGTTTCCTGCGTCGACCACCCATAGGCTCCCGGTGGGGCCCATCGCTACTCCTGTAGGTCCGCTGAGGTTCTGTGGACTCGTTCCGGACGCGGAGCCCCCGAAACTCGACTGACCCAGGACGACGCTCGGCGGGAATCCGGTCAAGAGCGGCGGGAGGTACTCCGTCACGCGGTTCCGCCCCGATGCGTCCGCGACCCAGAGGTCGCCGTTCGGATCGAAGGCGATCCCCACCGGATCCATCATCCCGTACGGGAGGCCCTGACCGCGGGAGACGAGATTCGCCTGACCCAGCACAACGGTCGCGGCCGTTCCGTTCGCCAGGGGCGTAGCGAACTCGACCACCCGTCCATTCCCGGAATCCGCGACCCACACCGCGCCCGTGGGTCCGAGTGCCACATCGGACGGATCGGACAGGTTGCTCGCCGTCGTGCCTGATCCGGACGCGGTCATGGTGGACTGACCGAGCACCAAGGATGCCGACATTCCGGTCGAGAACGGTGGAGTGAATTCGAGGACTCGATTGTTGCCCGAGTCCGCGACCAGGAGATCACCCGAGGCGTTGAAGGCCAAGCCCTCGGGATGCGCGAGGCTCGACGCGCTTGTCCCGGCGGCTCGCGTCAGAAAGCTCGATTGCCCCAAGACCAGCGACGCGTTGATGCCCGTGTGGAACGGCGGCTCGAACTCTAGGATCCGGTTGTTCGTGGAGTCAGCCACCCATAGATCGCCCGAGGGATCGAACGCGATTCCTTGGGGTTCCCAGAGGCCGCTCCGCGTCGTGTTGCTGAGCGAACCCGACAGGTTCGTCTGGCCGATCGCAAGGCTCCCGCTCATCCCGGTCGCGAACGGAGCGAGGTACTCGACGATGCGGTTGTTACTCGTGTCGACGACCCAGAGATCGCCGGAACCGTCTAAGGCTGCGGCGTAGGGAAGCGACAGGTTCTGCGGACCGTGGCCGAACCCCCGCGAGAGCAGGTTGGGCTGGCCCGCGGCAAGTGAGGCGGCCATCCCGCTCGCGTACGGGTTGGGAGCGGGCGGATTCACCGTTGCGGAAGGCGCGAGGAAAAGGGGGGCGCTCGGACGGGACAGCGAGGGAAGTCGCGGTTGGGCGACAGCGAGGCCGAAGAACGATGCGCACAGGACGACGACCAGCAGGATCGCGCCGAGTGCGACGAGCCGAGGGGCGGCCCGCGCCATATCGAGGGACAGTCGGGCGGCGCCTTTAATCCTCTTTGTTCCGACGTGCCTCATCGGGCGGGAGGTCGGTCCCCGGCGCCCACGTGTCCCCCGCCTCAGGCTTATTTCGGGCCGGTACCTGGGCATGCGCGCCAGCGCTGTGGCCCGGCGGGTGCGCGGCACGTCCTCGTCGGGCGGCAGAACCGAGGGGACCAGGCATCGTGAAGCCCCGGGGAGTCGCGCACGACCTCGTGCGACTACTCGACAGCGTCGCCGGCGGCTCCGTGGAAGCGCTCATCGATGGGGAGCCGCTCGCGCGGCTGGACGGAAATCAGCGCACGGTAACGGTCCAGATCCGTTCGATTCCGAGGAAGGGCGGTAGTTCGACCTCCCTCCTACACGAGAGCCGCATCCACTTCTGGGAGATCCGTGGGATCCCCTCTGCGCTCGCCCGCTCGGGTTGGCAGGTGAGCTTCCGCGACGGCCCTCAGGAGCTCCTCCGTCTCGGACGCACCGCCAGCGCGTTGACCGGACACATTCACGTGAACCCCGCCGCGCTCTGGAAGCTCCGGCGTGTTCTCTGACCGAATGGTCGGTCGGCCGAGCGCAGCGGGCCCCGCAGGGGTCCTTGGGCGCCGCTCCTCGCCGCCTGCATCCGAGTCGGTGCCGTAGCGCGCGGGACTGCGAACCGCCGGCCGCCGGAGGACGATCGAACTCGACCCCGCGCCTCGCCGTCGCGCGGCGCTCCGGGATCTCCGGTGAGCTCTGCAATGTTTAATGACCGCCACCGGAATCTCCGATCTCGAGGTTTCCATGCCGCACTACATGGTACAGTTTGCGTACTCGGCCGATGCTTGGCAGGCGTTGATGCGAAAGCCGGAAGACCGAACGGCGGCGCTTGAGTCGTTGGCAAAGCAATCGGGCGGTCGACTCGTCTCGGTCTTCTACCACTTCGGGGAGTTCGACGGCACGGTCGTCTTCGAGGCTCCGGACGACGCGACCGTGAACGCGATCGTCATGGCCGTTCTCGGTAGCGGAGCCCTGCGCGCCTCGCGCACGACCCGCCTCTTCACGCCCAAGGAGGTCGTTGAGGCGCTTGGTCGCGCCGGGAAGATCGCCTACGCCAGCCCCACGTCGGGCAAGAAGTAAGTCACGGAGTCCGGACCACTCCCGACTTAGCGCCGGTACATGGCCACGTGCCGCTCGTCTGAACGCGGACCGTTCACCCGGCCCGGATCCGCTGCCTCACGATGCTCATGTCGACCAAGATGCCGGACCGATCGCTGCGAAGCCCCGACGATAGCACGAAATAGTAAAGGGAGATAGCCCGGCGAGAGGCAGGTATGGCGGGCGCGTCCGCGAAGCTTCCGACGTGGTACCGGGTGCTGGCGATCGTCGTCGGGGTCATCTCCATCGCCCTGGCTCTCGTCGTGCTCGTTCTGCCGCTCCTCGCCCTGTGGATTCTGATCTTCTTCCTTGCATTCGCGTTGCTCGTCATTGGTATCGACCGCCTGGTCGCCGGAGTCACGGGCCACGCCTTCGGCACCGCGGGCCCCTTCGGCTCGCTCGGCGTGGGCGGGATGGGCGGCCCGGCGGCGGGGCAGCCGCCACAGGCTCCGGGCGGAGCTAACCCGCCGCCTCGCCCCTGATCCGCCTCCGGCGCTCGTGCGAAGGGGCGTTAGAAGCCCCGCATTCGGCGCTGAGGTCGCGTCCGCCCGAGCCACGGACCTGGGAGGCGCGAGCGCCCCACGGTTGACGCGGGCGCCTTTCACGGGCCAGGCAAGCCGACCCGGTTCGAAGCCGCCCCGCCGGCGCGGCAGCGGAATCCCTTAAGGTCAGGGAAGCGAACGCCGGGAGCCGTTCGGACATGAGTCTACCGGGAATCTCGGGCACGGCGCTCTTTCTGCTCGTTGCGGGGATCGCGCTCCTCGTCGCCGTCGGGGCCAACGCGTTCGCGGGCCGCTACAAGGTGCCCGACGCGCTATGGTTGATCGCCCTCGGCGTGATCGCCGGACCAGTCCTCAGCGTCGTTTCCTCGTCGTCGGTCCTGGTGGTCGCCCCGGTCATCGGCACCGCGGTCCTCGTCATCATACTCTTCGACGCCGGTCTCGATATGGAAGGAGCGATCCTCCGGACCCTGCTACCATCGGCCGTCTTCTTCGCCGTCGTCACGTACGTCTCGAGCGTCGTGGTCGTCTCCGCGCTCGCCTACGCGTTCCTGTTCCACGGGGACCTCGCGCTCTCGCTGTTCTTCGGGGCCGCGCTCGGCGCAAGTTCGGGTGCGGTCGCGATCCCGATCGCCAACCAGTTGGGTCTTCTTCCTTCGTTGCGAGGGTTCGTGCACCTGGACGCGGGAATCGAGGACGCGATCGCGATCGTCTTCGCGTCGATCCTTTTGCTGACCGTGACCCCGAGCGGGAACCTTTCATCGGTCGACTTCGCGCTCGCGCTGGCGCTGCCGATCCCCGTAGGTATCGTTGCGGGGATCCTCGGAGGGATCATCTGGCTGCTCACGCTCTCGCGCTGGCAGAACCGTTCCTACGCGGCCCTGGCCACGCTGGGCTACGTGCTGCTACTCTACGGCGTGACGAAGCTCTTTCTCGGTTCGGGGATCCTCGCGGCCCTCGTCGCCGGGATCGTCATCGCGAACGCCGCCGGCATCCGTCGGCTCGTCCGGTGGATCCGCCCCACGGCGGTCCACCCCACGGTCCGGGCCGTACAGACGGAGGTCGCGTTCCTGTTTCGGGCGCTCTTCCTCTTTTTCGTCGGGACGTTCGTGGTGCTCGTGAACCCGGGCATCGCCGCGGTGCTCGTGCTCGTCACGCTCTCTGTGGGGCTCCTCGGCATCCGCTACGCGGTGGCGGTCGCGCTCTCGCACGCCCATCGACTCGAGCTCACGTGGACCCCGACCCTCGGAGGCGTCGGGGGCCGCGGTCTCACGTCCGCGGTGCTCCTCGTCCTTCCGATCTCGGTGATCCCGGGAGCGGAGTCCCTGTTCCTGCCCGGGGTGCTGCTCATCATTGGGACCGACGTCGCGATGACGGTGTGGGTATGGATCGCCAGCCGGCGGGCCCCCGACCGCCCTACGGTCGGAGCCCCGTCGGCCGACTCGGGGCTGGCGGAGGTCCGGCCGCTCCTCGAGCGGATCGCCCGTGAGGACGAGGAGAGGGCGCGGGGTCCGGGGATCCTCGACCGTCGGGAACCGGGCTCGGCCGACCCTGGGCCACGGGACTAGCCGACCCCACGGACCGTGCTCCTTCGAGAAGGTGAGGTCCCCGAGGGGACGGGAGCACGGAAGTTGGTACGGGTTCGTTCTTCCAAGGCATAAGCCGGCGATGGCGTGGCCCCGCGGCGACGGGCGATCGTCCGATGTCGGGTACGGACCTCCGACCCTCACAAAGCGGGGCGGAAGGGGAGAGCGTACCGATCTTCCAGCGTCCGCCGGCGCTGATTCAGTTCCTCGATAACACCGAGGACGCGATCCGGCTGCGCCTCGCCAAGCTCCGCCTCTTCGAACGGATCTTCCTGCTCGAACGGGACTGGATGACGCGCATCACCATGTTGATGGTGATCTGCTCGGTACTATGGGGGGCGATCGGGGGTTTCGACGCCTTCGGGTTTCAGACGCAAGTCGTGGCCTACGCGACGGGATCCGCGCTCCATCTCTCGAACGTCGAGATCTACTCGTCCGTCACCCTCCATGGCATTCGGGAGCTCTTCGGCTTCGCGCAGCAGCTCGAGCTCGCGCTGCTCGGGCTGCTCGTGATCAACGCGCTCAGCATCACGCCGCGTCACAAGTGGAGCCTCTACATCGCGGTCGTGCTGCTGAACGGCTCGATGCTTCTGCTGCAGGGACCGGTCTACATCCTGCCGTTCAACGACAACTACTTCCCGGCGCTCGGCTGGTACTTCCTCTCCCCTCTCGGCGTGCGGGGACAGAGCGCCTACGTCGTCAGCCCGCTCTGGTTCCTCGGCTGGCTCGCCCTGTGCGCGGCGATCCTGCTCTGGACCGGTTGGATGGTGGTTCACCTACGGGACTGGTACCGTGCGCACCGCGCGGAAGCGCTCGGTCGCCGCTGGCCGGTCTTCCTCTGGTTCGTGGTCGGCACGCTGATTCTGCTGCCGCTGACGTACGTGCCGGTCGCCGTCTCCACCGTTTGGGACGTGGGCACCGCGTACGCGGGCTGGGGGATCAACGCGCTGGCGAACCAGGTCATTTTCTGGATGTTCGGACACTCCCTCGTCTACGTCCTCTTCCTGATCCCGATCATCGAGCTCTACGTCCTCATCCCGATCTTGGCCCGGCGCCCGATCTACAGCTACCGGTTCGCCGCCGCGTCGGCGGTGATGTTCGTCGTACTTACCCCGCTCCTCGGGATCCACCACCTCTACCTCACGCCGCTGCCCGCCTGGTCGACGTGGCTGACGATGGCCCTGTCGTTCGCGATCGTCGTCCCGTCCGCGATCACGTTCTTCTCCGTCTGGATGACCGTGAAGGGAGTTCCGAAGGGCCAATGGGAATGGAATGCCGTCGCGCTCTTCGCCCTCCTCAGCTTCGGCGGCGCGATCTTCGGCGGTCTCACGGGGCCGACGCTGGCCACGATCCCGTGGGACGTGGACGTCCACAATTCGCTCTACGTCCTCGGGCACTTCCATGCGATCACGATCCTGTCGATCGTCGCCGGCGGGTACGCGCTGGTCTACGCGGTCTTCCCGATCCTCACCGGCCGCCAGTGGTTCTCGTCGGCGCTCGCCCGCGTGCACTTCCTGCTCACGCTGATCGGCGGCGTCACGCTGGTCCTCGCGTTCGAGGAACTCGGAAGCCTCGGGGTGCTCCGACGAGAGGTCATCCTGCCCAGCGTGCCGGCGATCACGCTCTACCAGATGGTCCTCTTCGGGGGGATCGTCGTGACCCTCCTGGGCCAGCTGTTCTTCGTGGCCAACGGGGCGCTCACGGTCTTCCGGGGCCCCCTCTACAGCGCGGCGGGCCTCTCGTTCGATGAGGCCGTCCGGCGGGCCGCGCAGTCGACGGCGCCCTCGCGCCACCGCGTTCCGATCCACGACATCCCGTTCACGCGACGCGTGCCGCGTCTTCGGCGAGAGCGGATCGAGGCCGCCTGGGTCGCGACCGTCGTCGTCCTGCTCGCCGGGGTGCTGGCCGCTGCGACCCCCGGTGCCTTCGCGGTCGGGAACGGCATCACCGGATCCGGCAGCGACCCGCCGACGACCGAGTTCATCGCGCTCTCGGGCCAGCAGTACTACTGGACCGCGGATGAGTCCGGGCTGATCAACGGGACCTTCGACAACGTCCTCGTCGTCTACGCGAACGAGTGGGTCCAGGTGAACCTGAGCGCGAGCGGCGCGACGCAATCGCTCCTGATCCCGTTCCGGGATCAGGCGATCGTGGACGTCCAGGCCGTGCCGGGCTCGGCGTCGTACGCCACGTTCCAGGCTCCGAGCGTGCCTGGGGTCTACGGGGTGCCCGACGGGGAGTACGACGGCCCGTGGTTCGGCCAGGACGTCTCGGCCTTGGTGGTACTGCCGCCGATCGGCAACGCGCTCCCCTCGCTCTCGGCGTTCCAGTCGAACGGCGGCGGCGGAGACATCTACAATCCCCCGGTCCTATCCGCGGTAGGAACGGGTCTCCTCGCGAACGGCGAAGGGCTGTTCAACAACTCGGTGCCGGGCCCGACGCTCACGAACGCCGCGGCCTCGGGGACGCTCCCGATCGACTTCGACTGGCAGGTGCCCCTCTCGAGCATCGGGATCAACAACTACCTCGTGAACGTGACGTCCGCCAATTCGAACGCCCAACAGCAGTACGTCATCGACCACAACTACACCCTGCCCTACCAGTTCGGGATCTACCGCATCACCCCGGCGACCGGTCTCTCGGTCGTCTCGAGCGAGCCTCTCGTCGTCGGCCGCACGGTCACGGAAGCCGCGACCTTGCCGTCGGGGGTCTACCTCTACGGGCTCGTGACGCCGGTCGCGTACTCGTACGATCCTTCGGGCGAGTCCGGTGTCGGCACCGGCATCCAGACCGGGCTCGTGATGGGACTCTGGGGGGTCATCTGGCTGGGCACATGAGCGCGACGGAGACGGAAGGGGCGAATCCTGTCGGGGGCGAACCGCGCGGGTTCACGCCGTTCGCGGCGTTCGGCCTTGTGGCGATCGCAGCCGCCGTGGGCGCGGTCTGGGAGATGTCCTACTACGCCGGCAACTCCGCCCTTTCCGAGGGAACCCTCGGGACGACCGTCGGCATCGTCATCGCCCTCGTGGCGTTCTTCGTCTGGGGGAGCCGCGCGCCGCCCAACGAGTGACGGGGACGCGGTCCTCGGGGTCCAGGGCCGCGACCCCGGACTAGCCGACGGGCATGGCGAACGTCGGCACGTAGTCGTCCGGGAGCCGGCCTACGATCGGGATGCGGTGGCCGCATGCGCGGCAGCGATTGTCGCGGTCGAGGTTCCAGTCCTGGATCGTGAATCCGTAGCGGCGGACGGCGATCGCCCCGCATTCTGGGCAGTACGTGTGCTCGAGGGGGTGGCCCCACACGTTGCCCAGGTACGCGTACTCGACCCCCTCTTCCTTGAGCACCCGGTGGAGCCTCTCGAGCGTCGGGATCGGTGTCTCGGGGAAGTCCATCATCTTGTAGTCGGGGTGGAACCGGAGGAGATGGAACGGGACCGACGGGCCGAGCTCGTCCACGACGAACCGCGCGAGCCGACGCGTCGCATCGACCGACTCGCCGACCTCGGGAACGATGAGGTCGGTGACCTCGACGTGCACGCCGCGCCGCTGCAGGTCCGCGAGCGTGGACAGGATCGGATCCGGCCCTTTCGCGGTGATGTACTTCCGCATGAACCCGGCTTCGCCGCTTCCCTTGAAGTCCACGCTGATCGCGTCGAGGCGGCCGCCGAGGGCGTTGACCGCCTCCGGCGTCATGTAGCCGTTGGTCACGAAGTTCGCGAAGAGACCCGCGCGATGGCCCTCGGCGATCACGTCGAGGGCGTACTCGATGAAGATCGTCGGCTCGTTGTAGGTGAACGTGATCCCCGAGCATCCGTAGCGGAGGGCGCCCTCGACCGCGGATCGGGGCGAGAGCGGTCGCCCGACGATCTCGTGCTCCTGGGAGATCTCCGCGTTCTGGCAGTAGAGGCACCGCCAGTTGCATCCGACCGTGCCGATCGAGTAGACCCGGGTACCGGGGTGGAAGTGCGAGAGGGGCTTCTTCTCGACGGGATCGACCTGTACCGCCGCGGCCCGGCCGTAGGAGAGGAGCACGAGCTTGCCTCCCTCGTTCTTCCGGACGAAGCAGAACCCGTGGGAGCCCTCCGGGATCACGCAGTACCGGGCGCAGGCCGTGCACCGGACCTTGCCTCCGCTCAACGGCTCATAGAGCGACGCGACGTGCGCGGAGGCGGTCGATGCGACCGACATACGGTCCTCAATAGTGGTAGGGGCCGGTCGAAGATGAAGGATGCTCCCGGCCGAGACCGGGAGCCGAAGGTTCATCTTCCCGACGCCGTGCTCCCCCTCGATGGCGCGGGAGGGGGCACCACCGGAGGCGGGCGGGCCGGCGGACTCCGTCGAACGTCGGGTCGCCTCCCGCCTTGCGCCGACCCCGGAGTTTCTCGAACGGATCGCTCGTGCGCGCTCCGACCTCCTCCGGGCGGTCGAGGAGGCGGCGCGGTCCCGTTCGAGCCCCCTCGTCCGGGGCCTCGTCGCCGGCAGCGCGGCGCGCGGCACGTTCCTCCCGGACCGGCTCGATATCGACCTCTTCCTCCTGTTCCCGCCGGACCTCTCTCGCGACCGCTTGCGGGAAGAGGGAATGGCCCTCGGTCGGGCGGTGCTGAAGGAGCCCGAGACCCGGTACGCCGAGCACCCGTACCTCCGGGGCGAGTTCGAAGGGTTCCACGTCGATGCCGTCCCCGGCTACGCGGTGAGCGACCCGTCCCACCCGCTCTCTCCGGTCGACCGCACCCCCTTCCACCAGGCGTACCTCATCGAACGGGAAACCCCGCAGCTCGCGAGCGAGGTGCGGCTCACCAAGCAGTTCCTCCGGACGCTCGGCGTCTATGGCTCCGAGGCGCGGACCGAGGGCTTCTCGGGGTACCTCGTGGAGCTCCTGGTCCTGCGCTTTGGGTCGTTGCGCGAGCTCTTGCGCGCGGCGCGAACCTGGAGGCTTCCCGTACGGCTCGAGCCGCCGGGCCACGAGCCGCCCCGCCTTCCGGCGGACGTCGCCCTGATCCTGGCCGACCCGGTCGATCCGAACCGTAACGTGGCGAGCGCGCTCTCCCGACGGAACCTCGCCTTGGTCGTCCTCGGGGCCGAGGTCTACCTCGGCTCGCCCGCGGAGTGGTGGTTCGAACCCCGGCCGCGCCCTCCGCTGCCCCGGGGGGCCGCTCTCGAGCGGCTGCGCGAGCGCGCTAGCCACGTGGCGGTCGTGCGGATACCGCGGCCGAACGTCGTCGACGATACGCTCTACCCCCAGGTCCGCAAGGCCGAGCGCGCGATCGCCGAGGAGTCCGCTCGCTCGGGCTTCGAGGTGCTCGGCAGCAGTAGCGTCGTGGACACGGACCGCATCCTCATCCTCGTCGAGGTCGCCCACGCGCACCGCTCGGCCGTGCGCGCCTTGGACGGCCCTCCGGCCGGCCTCGACCGCGTGGGCCACTTCCTGAAGAAATGGAGCGGGCCGGACGCCGCCGTGCTTCAGGGGCCGTACGTCCGGTCCGACGGGAGCCTCGCGGTCGAGAGCCGCAGGACCGATCGAGACCTCGAGGCGGTGATCCGCTCGGCGATCCCCCGGCTCTCGCTCGGCCGGGATCTCGTCGCCGAAACGCCCGGGACGACCGACGTGTACCCCCTCCCCGGCGCGCCGGAGTCGCCTGCGCTCGGCGAGGCGCTACGCGAGCTGCTCGACAAGCGGCTGCCTTGGGCGGACCGGTACTAGGCGGGCGCTGCGGCGAGGTTGAGCAACAGGAACCAGAGCGCCAGGAACCCGAAGAACTCGAGCGCGAGAAGACCGGCCCAGTCCCCCTTCGTGTACAGGCTCGAGAGACGGCGCAGCCGGGAGATGACGACCGGGCTCGCCGCGATGATCACGACCCCGACGAGGAGCGGCACGTAGAACGGAAGCCCGGCGACGGTGAGCGCCCATCCGATGACCCCGATCGCGACGGTGAACAGGCCCGCGAGAAGGAGTCCCGTTCCGAGCTCGAACTCCTTCGTCGCGAACTGCGTCTCGTCGAACACGGGGAACTCGAAGGCGGGCTCCTCCTCTTCCTCGAGCTTGCGTCGGGCCTTCTTCGCCACTTCCTACCCTCCGTGGGCGAGCCGGGCGCGACGATAGAGCGCCTCCGCGTGGTAGGAGCTCCGCACGAGGGGTCCGGCCTCGACCCCGGCGAAGCCCCGAGCGAGCGCGACGGCCTTCCATCGTTCGAACTCCTCCGGTCGAACGTAGCGAGCGACCGGGACGTGCCCGGGGCTCGGGCGCAGATACTGACCCAACGTCACGAGGTCCACGGCCGACTCGCGGAGGTCGCCGAAGGCCACCTCAAGCTCCCGGTCGGTCTCCCCGAGCCCGAGCATGATCGAGCTCTTGGTCACCAAGGCGCGCCGGCCCAGCTCGCGGGCGCGCGCGAGGACCCGGAGCGAACGGTCGTATCCCGCCCGGCGATCGCGGACCGAGGGACTGAGCGAGCGTACGGTCTCGAGGTTGTGGGCGAGCACGTCGGGGGGGTCGACGAGGATCGTCTCGAGCGCGGCGTCGTTCCCGCCGAGGTCGCCGATCAGAAGTTCGACCAGGGTCTCGGGGGCCTCCTCGCGTAGGGTGCGAACGGTCTCCGCGAGGACCGCGGCACCCCCGTCGGAGAGGTCGTCCCGACATACCTGGGTCAGCACGACGTAGCGCAGGCCCCACTCGCGGACCGCCTCGGCCACCCGCGACGGCTCGGTCCGATCGACGACCCCGTTCGGCCAGTGGGTCGTCACCGCGCAGAACCCGCACCGACGGGTGCACTCGGTCCCGAGCAGCATCAGCGTCGCGGTGCCGGCCGACCAGCACTCCGAGAGGTTGGGGCACCTCGCTTCGCGGCAGACCGTACCGAGGCCGAGTCGCCCGAGAAGGTCCCTCACCCCGGGGTACAGTTCTCCCCGCGGGGGGCGAGTGCGGATCCATTCGGGCAGCCGCTCGGCGGGTGGCGCCGCCGCGATCGTCACGAGGGAGGATGCCACGCGGCTCCGACAGAGGATGCGAGTTTAGCCTTTGCGCGCGCGGGCGCCGCCGGTGCGTTCCTCGAGGAGCGTCGTGAGAAGGCTCGCGGGGAGCTCGTCCATGCCGACCTGGCTGGATTCGCCGGTCCCCGCCGCGTCAAGCGTCACGAGCCCGTCCCGCTCGAGCTCTTTGAGCGTTCTCCAGAACGTCGTCCGGCTCATCGGCGCCGCGCCGAGTTCCTCGACCAGGGCCGCATGCGCCGCACGGAGCTTCTGGCTCGGCACCGAAGCGCCGCGTCGCTTCAGCGAGCGGCTGAGCGCGAGCAGGACCCCGAGCTGGTTCGTCGAGAGGGCCCCGAGGTGTTCTTCGGTGACCGTGGGTAGGAGCGAACCCTTGGCGCGTCGCACGTGTTCGGCGAGCACGGAGTCCGAACCGCTGTCCTCCGCGGCATGGGCGGCGCCGGCGAGGATCTCGAGGGCGAACCGGGCGTCCCCGTTCGGCGCCGCGATACGCGCGATCTGCTCGAGCACGTCGCGGTCCACGCTCCCCGGGCGCATCGCGAGCTTCGCGCGCTCTTCGAGGATGTCGGTCAGCGCCTCACGGTCGTACGGCGACAGGGCGAGGCGGTGGGTCACCCCGAAGCTCGATCGGCTCGCCGGATCGAGGTAGGGGAACAGGTCCTGGGCGGCCACGAGGACGAGGGAGATCGACCCGAGCTCGACCTCTCGCGAGCGCGAGAGCAGGTAGACGAGTTTCGTATCCTGTCGAACGAGCGCCGCGGCCTCATCGAGGAGGATGAGCAGGTGCTGAGGGGTCCGCCGGATCCCCTGCTCGAACACATCGAGCATCTCGGAGAGGCTGTAGCCTCGATCGGGCAGCGAGACATGCACCAGTCGCAGGAGGTCGAGCATGACGGTCCGGTCGCTCGCGCGACGCCAGCAGTTGACGTAGATGGAGCGGACCGCGAGGTCGCCGAGCCGGCCGCCCCGGTCGAGGTCGGTCGCGAGGCGGCGGACGAGGGCGGTCTTGCCGCTTCCGACCCCGCCGGTGACGAGGCAGTGGTACGGGAGCCCCTTCGATAGTGCCGCACGAAACCGTCGAGCGAGGAGGGCGAGTTCCGCCTCCCGGTGAACGAGGCGGGCGGGGAGATAGGACGGGTCGAGCGTCTCCTCCGCCGTGAAGATCTGCGACGCCGGGCTCATGGGACCAGCCGAGGGACCCCGAACGGGCTTATCACCTTCGGCGTCGCCGTACGCGGCTCGGGCGTCCCGAGCGCGAAGGCAGGAGGGGTGCGAGCCGCTCGAGGACCTCTCGCACGAGCGCGGAAGAAGACCGGGTCGCGTCGACCACGATCCACCCGCCGCCGCGGGCGAGACGACGATACTCCTCGGCCACCTGGGCGAGGAATCGTATCCGCTCGAGCGGGCCGCGGTGGTGCGACCGTCCGCGCACCCGCCCGAGGGCCGCTCGTGGGGCGAGGTCGAGCAGAACGACCCGGTCCGGTCGCTCGGTCGCGCGCGACTGCAGGGCCGCGAGCCGTCGGCGCTCTCCCACGGACATCGAGCTTCCCTGGTACGCCAGGGTGGAGTAGAACGACCGATCGCTCAGCACGACGTCGTACCGATCGAGATCCCGCCGGAGCGCCGGACGGGCGAGGTGTCGGTCGACCGTGAAGTAGATCCCTCCCGTCCACGGGTCGGCGAGGCTCGCGCGTTGCGCGAGGGCGCCCAGCGTCGGGTCGGCCGGCTCGTGCCGTCGTGTGACCGACCAGCCACGCCGCCTCAGTCCTCGGGCCAGCGCGCTCGATAGCGTCGACTTTCCCGCCCCGTCGATCCCCTCGATGGCGACGAGGTAGCCTCGCCGGGGGTGCCGGGCGCTCATGCCCCGCTCCGTGGCGGCGCTTCGAGACGGAGGCCGTAGACCTTCTCCACGGATTCGACGAAAGGAACGAACAAGCGCTCGGCCGCCGCCGTCCCTCGGTCCGCGATCCACCGAGCCCGGCGCGGGACCGTGGCGAGATCGAGAACGGCCCCGGGTCGTGCGGGATCATCGAGGTAGTCCGTTTCGAGGAACCACGGGGAGGGGTCCGCGAGCACCTGGTCGATGAGGTCCTTGCGGCCGAGGTACGACGGGACGACGCCGGCCCGCTCTTCCGGCGCGACCCGGGCTCGGGCGTAGTGCTTCACGACCCGTTCGGCCGGGAGCCGTGCGTCGTGGGCCCGTACCGAGAGCTCGACATATCCTGACGCGTCCAGGTCCGCCGAATGGACGACGACCGGGCATCCGACCTCCCGAGCCACGGCGAGCGCATAGGTGAACGCCGCCTCGATCGCGGCCGAGACCTCGGGCGCGACCGGAAAATGGGCCCGTCCCACCTCGCCGATCGCCACCGCCTTCCCCTCCTGCACCGCTCGGCCGGCGAGGTCGGTCGCGGCACGGTGAAGATCGAGGGCTCGAGGAAGACCGAGCTGCGCGGACGCCGTCACGAGATCGATCGGATAGGGGGCGACGACGGCGAAGACCTCGATGCCGACCTCCCGACGCACCCGGTCGGCGAGGGCGAACGTCGTCTCGAACTGGTGAGCGTAGTCCTCGAGCTGGCGGGGCACGGTGGGGCCGTAGTTCTGCGTCGCGAGGAAGAGGTGGGTGCCACCCGCGTGACGGAACCGTCGGGCCGCCAGGACACCCTCCCCGGCGAGGGAGAGGTGGCAGTGATGGTCGACGACGGGGAGGCCCCGCGGGAGCGGCACGCCCGCGGTCCGGGCCTCCTCCTCAGCGCAGGAGTCCCGCGCCCTGGAGCTCCTTCGTGATCTTCTTGACCGCGACCTCGACGTCGGAGGGCTTGCGGGCGCCCGTGCAGACGAGCTTGCCGCTGCCGAAGAGGAGCACGACGACCCGGGGTTCGTCGATCCGGCAGACGAGCCCCGGGAACTGCTCGGGCTCGTACTCCACCCGATCGAGGCCGAGGGTGACCGCGATCGCGTTCAGGTTGATCTCGCTTTCGAGGTCCGAGCTCGCGACGATATTCTGGACCTCGATGCGAGGGTGCATGTTGATCTTCTGGCCGCCCTTCTTGATCTGGGCCGCGACCGTGCGGATCGACTCCTCGACCTCGTGCATGCTCTTCGCGCCCGTGCACACGACCTTGCCCGACCGGAAGAGGAGGATGGCGGTCTTCGGCTGCTTCAGCCGGTAGATGAGGCCCGGGAACTGCTCGGGTTCGTACTCGGCGCCGTCGAGGCCGAGCGCGATCGACTGTAGGTCGAGTTCGTCGCCGAGCGAGGTCGAAGCGACCACGTTCTCGATGCGGATTTTCACCAAGGATATCCCCGCCGCATCAGTATTTAAAGCGGTATATAAAGCTCTCTCAGCTTTTTCAGGTTGGAGAGGAGGGTTTGACGGACAAACTCTCGGTGAGCCGACGGAACGTCCGGGCTCGCCCGGTTCGGTCCCGCCCTCGCCGACCGGCGGAGGTACGACGAGGACCCAGCGCGGGCGCGACGAGTCCGGATCGAGCGATCGACGCCTGGCGGCTCATTCCCTCTCACGGCGATCTCGTACCGCCGCGACCCGGGGATCCTCTCGCCATCCGCCGGTGCCAGAGCCGAAGGAGGAGGGA
>JASHQN010000107.1 GCA_030039135.1 Thermoplasmata archaeon
GGAAGTAGATCGTGCCGCACATGGTGCACTTCGATCCGCCGAGGTTGTAGCGCCGGGGCGTCTCCCGCCAGAATCGCGCGATCGACATGGCTCCCTCCTACCCCGCCGTCTCGAGCAGCGTCACGACGCTGGTCGCGCCCGTCCCGCCCACGTCGTGCGCGAGGCCGAACGAGGCGCCGGCCACCTGGCGATCCTTCGCCTCGCCGCGCAGCTGGCGGACGATCTCGACGATCTGCGCGACCCCCACCGCCCCGAACGGGCGGCCTTGCGCCTTCAGGCCCCCGGACGGGTTGACCGGCATCGCCGCGCCCGGGGCGAATCGTCCGCTCTCGAACTCGGGGCCCCCCCGGCCCTTTTCGCAGAATCCGAGGTCCTCGAGCGCCACGAGCGCGCTGATCGAGTAGGCGTCGTGGATCTCGGCCACGTTCACGTCGGCCGGCGCCCGCCGCGCCTGCTCGAAGGCGTGTCGGGCCGCGACGACGGTCGAGTCGAGGGTCGTAACGTCGCGACGATGCTGGACCCCTAGCGTATCGCAGGCGACCTGGCTCGCCGCGATCCGGATCGGCTGATCGGTGTACCGGCGGGCCGTCTCGAGCGGCCCGAGGACGACCGCAGCGGCCCCGTCCGACAGCGGAGCGCAGTCGAAGACCCCGAGCGGTTCCGCGACCGGGCCCGCACCGAGCACCTGGTCGAGCGTGAGCTTGTTGCGGTAGTGAGCGTTCGGATTCTTCGACCCCATCTCGTGGTCCTGGACGGCCACGCGCGCGAGCTGTTCGCGGGTCGTGCCGTACTGGTGCATGTGACGTCGCGCGATGAGCGCCCAGAGCGCGGGCAGCGTCGCGCCGAAGACGATCTCCCACTCGTGGTCCGCAGCGGAGTCCGTGATCTGGCTTCCCGCCACATCGGGTACGTCAGTAAGCTTCTCGGCCCCGCCGACGACGACGAAATCGTACAGCCCGCTCGCGACCGCGAGGTACCCCGCGTGGAAGGCGAGGGAGCCGGACGCTCCGCCTCCCTCCACGCGCACGGCCGGCAGGTGCCGACCGGCGAGCCCGGCGTAGTCGAGGATCAGCGGCGCGATGTGCTCCTGGTCGATGAGGGACCCCGACGCCATGTTCCCGAGGTAGAGCGCCCCGAGGTCCGCGGAGGAGAGTTTCGCGTCCACGAGCGCCTGGAGCCCCGCCTCGATCCCGATCTCGCGGAACGAACGGTCCCAGAGCTCACCGAACTTCGTCATGCCGACGCCGAGCACGGCGACGTCGCGCATCGTTAGCTTCCCCCCATCGCGATCTTGCCACGGTACTTCGCGTAGACCGCGTACGAAAGCTCGGTGCCGTGGTCGAGGTAGTACTGCACGGGGCGGCCGTAGGACCGGTCGTAGGTCGCGATCGCGTCGGTCGTCGTGAGGTCGAACGCGTCCGAGCCGGCACCCGAGCCGTACCCGACGACGAGGACGCGCTCGCCCGGTCCCGCATGATCGAGGACGTTCGCGAGCCCGAGGAGGGCGGCCGCGGAGTACGTGTTGCCGATGTACGGCGTCACGAGACCGTAGCGCAGCTGCGCCTCGGTGAAGCCGAGCTGCTTACCGACCCGCTGCGGGAACTTGCCGTTCGGCTGGTGGAAGACCACGTGACGGTAGTCCTTCGGGGTCGTGCCCGACTCCTCCATGATCCGGCGGGCACATTCGGTCTCGTGGCGGAAGTAGGCGGGTTCGCCGGTGAAGCGACCCCCGTGCGACGGATAGCGCTGACCCTCGCGCCGCCAGAAGTCCGGCGTGTCGGTGGTGTAGGAAACGGTCCGCTCGACCGTCGCGATGACGTGCTCCCGACCGATCACGAACGCGGCGCCGCCCGCGCTCGCCGAGTACTCGAGGGCGTCGCCGGGAGCCCCCTGCGAGGTGTCCGTCCCGATCGCGACGCCGAACCGGATCATCCCGGCCCCGACGAGCCCGAGGCACGTTTGGATCGCGGCTGTCCCCGCCTTGCACGCGAACTCGAAGTCCGCGGCGGTGAGGTGGGGGGTCGCGCCGACCGCTTGCGCGACGACCGTCGCCGTCGGTTTGACGGCGTAGGGGTGCGACTCCGATCCGACGTAGACTGCGCCGATCTGCTGGGGGTCGACCGCCCCTCGGATGAGCGCCATCCTCAGCGCCTCCGTCGAGATCGTGATCGTGTCCTCGTCGGGCGCCGGGACACTCTTTCGTCGCACGTTGAGTCCCTCGCCCATGCTCTCCCCGTCGGATCCCCAGACCCGGCCGATCTCGGCCGGGGTGATCCGGTACCGGGGCACGTACGCTCCGTAGCTCACGATGCCTGCGTCCATGCCAATCCTCCCGTTTCCTATAGTTCCTCGAGCCGCTCGAGCACCGCCGGTGCGGCGAGCGACGTCGTGAGGAGAGGGATGTTCTCGACTTCCGAGAGACGGACCGCGAGCGGGTCGATCCGGCCGGGGTTCGCGAAGACGACCGCCGCCGGCTTGAGCGGGTGCGCCCGGATCGCGACCATCGGCGAACGGCCGTACTTCACGTTCGAGAAGATCAGCGCACGTTGCGTGGTCCAGCCGTAGACTTCCACGAAACGCGACGCGTCGATCGAGAGGATCGCGCGCGGGGCGTCCAGGAGCGTGAAGCCGTGGATGTCCCGGTGCAGATCGACCCGGCTCACCGCCCGGGCGCCCAGGCGGTCCGCGAGCGCCTTGAGGGGGATCGCTACGGCGAACTCCCGCATCCCCAGGATGCCGTCCGAGTGGGGTCGAAGGCCGAGCCGCTGGCCGACCTTGCCGCCGTGGTCGGCGTCGACCGCGAGGAGCCCGTCGACGTACCGGCGGATGAACGCCGCTCCCGGGCTCGCGCGCCGCTCGGCCTCGTAGTCGCTGATGACGGAGGGGACCGTCTGCAGGTGCTTCGCGAGGTCTCGCTGCGAGATCGCGAAGTCCTCCCGCCATTTCCGGAGCGTCCGTCCGGGGTGCGGCGAAAGGACCACCTCGCCGGCGATCTTCTCGCGAATTTCGGCTTCCACGAACGCGGAGGAGATGGACCACGGTATAAATCGATAGCCTTCCTGTCGGTGCCTTAGCTCGACAACTGCCGATGGGCCCGCCGAGAGGCCGAAGTGGACCGGGCGAGACTTCCCGGGCCGGGGTGCGCGCCCGGCCCCTTTGAACTCGCGACCTCTACCTTGCCAAGGTAGCGATCTTCCGCTGATCTACCGGCCCACCGAGGCGGCCGACGCGAGGGGCGACATAACGACTCCCCACCGGGGAGGAGAGCGACGCCTCGGTTCCAAACCCTTATGGGTCGGCCCCCGCTCCCGCGACCGATGGCGGACGATTCGTCGGCGGGTGAGCCGCTCGACCTCCTCGTCAAGAGCACGAGGGACCTCCTGCGCCCCGAGGAGCTGGTCCGGGAAGCCACGCGCGACATCGTCAAGAACGAGATCCGCCGGCACCTCGAGAAGACCCTCAAGGAAGACCCGCGCCTCGAACAGGACCTCAAAGACGCGGTCCGGGACCTCCTCGCGGCCCGCGCGGCGGAGTACGCCGCTCTCCTGCGGGTCGGCACGGCGACCGCCCGGCTCGGCCTGCACGCGCTCCCGCCCGACGTCCGCAAGACGCTGACGAAGGACCTGACCGACCTCCTGTCCAAGGAGCTCGG
>JASHQN010000108.1 GCA_030039135.1 Thermoplasmata archaeon
CGGATCATCGTCGATTGTCTGATCTCCCTGGACGGCTACCTGGCGGACGCGAACGGGGACATAGACTGGTTCACCCAGGAGGAGGGATTCAACCGGTCCGAGGGCCAGGCCTGGTCCCTCGAGATGCTCCGGCGGGCCGACACCATCCTGTTCGGTCGCGTGACCTTCGAGGGGATGGCCGAGTTCTGGCCTTCGGAGTGGGCGCGCAAGAACATGCCCGAAATTGCTCGCCACTTGAACGGCACCGCCAAGATCGTCTTTTCGAAGACCCTAAAGACGACGACGTGGGAGAACACCACGATCCTTCCCGCGCCAACGAAGGAGGTCGTGCTCGAACTGAAGCAGCGCGTCGGGCGGGACATGCTCGTGCTCGCGAGCTCGAGCCTGGTCTCCTCGCTGATGCGCGATGGCCTCATCGACGAGTATCGGATCCGCATTGTGCCGGTTGTCTTGGGGGCTGGCCGACCACTTTTCAAGGACCAGAAGGAACGCCACCGGCTCCGGCTCGTCAGCTGCCAGGCGTTCAAGACCGGAGTCCTTGCGCTCCACTACGAGCCGAAGGAGTAGTTCCAGCCGCGCCAGCGGGGTCCCCCAGGGACGGCGCCCGTGCGAGCGCGGGCTTCGGCGGGTGGGACGGGTCGGAGGGGGCTCGCGTCGTTCGGGCAGCTAGTGTCCGAGTCGCCCTGATACCTCCTCTCCCGACTTCCATCGCCCGCACCTGACCCGGGCTGGCGGCGGAGGTCCGAACGGTTTTTGTCGGGCCCGAGGACTCTACGCCGAGACGAACCCACGCCGGGCGCCGGGCCACGGGCGGCTGTTGAGAAAATCGGGGGGCACCCCGTTGGCCGACCAGGAGGGGCGACGCCTCTCCAATCGCGATTCCGGGAGTCTAGCGATCCGAAGGGTTGCCGCCTCCGAAGCCGTTTGCATCGAACAACACTTGGCTTAATGGGCAAGTCTAACGGTTCGGCCGATGATGCCAGAGACCCCCTCGAAGCTGCAGCGGGACGCGGCCCGAAACATCGTGACCAAGTACCTCAACGTCCGCGCAGGAGAGAACGCGGTCATCGAGTCCTGGGACCACACGATGCCCATGGCCAACGCCATGGTCGACGAGATCCGCCGTGTGGGCGGCAAAACCCTCCACATCCAGGAGGACGAGGACGCCTGGTGGCGTGCAATCGACCGCAAGCAGAGCAAGCTCCTCGGGAAAGCGAGCGCCCCCGAGTGGGCAGCGTTGAACGCCGCAGACGTGTACGTGCATTTCTGGGGTCCAGGTGATACCGACCGTATCGAGAAGATCCCGGAGAAGACGTTCGACGAAGCGATCGCGTGGTTCTCGCCTTGGTACGAGGCGGCCCGAAAGTCAGGGCTCCGCGGCGGGCGGGTGGCCATTGGGTTCGCGACGCACGGACGGGCCAAGCAGTGGGGCCTCAACCGCGCTCGGTGGGAGGAAGACATCCTGCGCGCGTGTCTCACCGACCCGGAAGTAACGGCGAAGAGAGGAGCCCGGCTCTACAAGGCCTTGTCCGGCGGAACGAAGGTCCGGATCACCCATTCCAACGGGACCGACCTTGAGGTCGCATTGGCCGGGGTTGCGCCGCGTTTGCATGATGGTAGGCCCCACCCACGGGACAAGAGATACGGGCCGAGCGACATGCTGGCGCAGATCCCCGCCGGACGCATCGATGTGGCCTTGGACTCGAAGACCGCAGACGGGCTCATCCGCGCCAACCGCCGGACGAACATCTGGTGGTACTGGAGCGACGGAGGGACGCTCGAATTCTCGGGCGGTCGGCTCACATCCTATTCCTTCGACCATGGGGGGGAAGAGTTCGCCCGAGGGTTCAAGAACGGCACGTTGGGCCGGGACCGCACCGGCTCCCTCGCCTTTGGGCTGAACCCGGCCGCCGAGGGCGTTCCCAACCTCGAGAGCGTCGAGCTTGGTTGTGTCACCCTGACGGTCGGGAGGAACCAGCAGCTCAAGGGCACGAACGGATCGAGTTTTATGAATTGGGTCACGCTCGCCGGCGCCGACATCGCGATCGACCGGACCCCTGTGATCCGGGCCGGAAAACTTCTGTAGTCCGCGCGCGCCGGCGGCGATCGCGGCGCGGACCGATCCCTCGCCGAGATCGAGGACCGCCGGCCTCGATCCAACGAGACCGTCGTCGCCCGGCGGAGGATCCACGACGGCCCGCGACCGGCTACGCCTCAGTCACGGTCGGGCGCTTGCCAGTCGAAGGCGACTTTCTTCTGGACCGTCGCCTGGTCGTAATCATGGAGCCCCCCGGCTCCGACCAATCGCTCCAATGCGACGACGCGAAGATGCAGATCCCTCAGCTCTTTCTCGAGCCGGTCGATCCGCTTCAGGAGCTCGGAGTCCTCGGGGACCGCCATCGGCCCACAATCGACCCCGGGAAGATAAACGTGCGGGGCGGGCGCCGCGGTAGGGCTCTCGCGAGGGCGGGCAGCTCGCGCGAGAGGGCGAGCGCGCCGTCCGCCTCCACCCTCCGAATCGCTCGAGGGTCCGCCCGCTCAGCTCCAGGAGACGAAGACGAGGACGTTGTGCCCCGAGACGACGACCGTTCCGGACGACGGAGTCGGAGTGAAGCTGGACGGCGAGCTCACGGTGAACGCGTACGACCCGTCCGGGTCCTCGAAGAACAGGCCCCGGCCCGTCGTGGTCTGGGTGTAGCCGTTGAGCGTCACCGACCACGTCGTACCCAGTGGGAGACCGAATTCCCCGAAGGCGACGACGTAGAGAGGGTACGGGACGACCGGGAAGTAGTCCCCGCCGTAGGAAATGGCGCCGCTGTTGTTGTACGGGAGCACTCCGTACGGATCCGCCGCCGAGCCGTAATTCGACCAATAGTTCCCCGCGACGTAGGAGAGGCCCAGAATGCTCCCGGCGAGCTCCCAGCCGTTCACGTACTGCGCCACGTACGCCGGGCGTGGAGAGACGTCCCACCCGTCGAGCCAGATCTCTGGGGCGCTGTAGAACGAATAGATGCTGTACGGTGGGCTGACCGCGGTCTGCGGGGTCGCGAACGCGTTGTTGTAGATCAGGTCGCCCGATTCCCACTCCTCGAGGGCGAGCGGGTAGCCGTAGTAGAGAATGTAGTACGGGACCGGCGCGGGGGTCGGGAGGTAGGTGGTAAACGAGTTCCCCCAGATCACGTTCCCCGAACCGCCGAAGGTGAACAGCGCGATGCTCGCGTCCTCGAAGGTGTTGCCGGCGATGAGACTGTGCGTCGCATTCCACAGCACGACGTTCGCTTCCGACTCGCCCGAGTCCGCGTAGAACCACCAGCCGCCAATGTCCGAGGAATCAACGAGCGACGCGTGGTCGGTGTCGTAGAAGTAGATCGTGAGCTGGGTCGTCGCCGGAAGGAACGGGCTGAAGTCGGAGGCGACCTCCCAAGCGAGCGAGAGGGACACCGTGAACGACGGGGTCTGATAGGCCGCGACGTAGTCGGTAGTTCCGGAAAGGAAGATCGCGGGGAACTGCCAGAAGATGTAGACGTTGAACTGGCCGAAGAGCGGGTTCAACTCAACGCCCCCGTTGTTGTCGAGGATGTAGGGGTGCCTCAGGGTGCCGCTACCGCCAGGCAGCGAGACCGCGGCCAGCTGGGCGTTGTCGAACGCCCAGAGCGGGGTATAGACGCCCTGCGACCAATCGACCGGCAGATGGACCGTGGCCGAACCCGTGCCGGCGAGCGTCAGTTGCGACGGGTCATGGTCGCTCAGCAGAACGTCGTAGCTGTACGTTCCCGGCGGGAGACGGTAGGCGGCCACGCCGTTCGGAGGTACCGGCCCCCAGGCGGCAGTGTTCGGATCGAAGGTGCTGCCCGCGGAACCGAAGACGAATGCGTTGGTCGGCTGCACGCGAAGCGTCTGCGTCACGTACCCGAGTGGCGGAGCACCGACCACGCCCCAGAGGGGTCCGAGATCCGCCGGGCCCGGACCGAGATGGACGGTCGGGTTCGGTCCGCCTGAGGCCCACTCCGCGATTCCCGCGAGGGTCTCTCCGGTTTCGCTGCCGAACGAATAGGCCGCGGGGATGGGGGCGTACGTCGATGATCCCGGCGCCTCAAGGTAGAGCTGCATCGTTGCATCGATGTCGAAGATCGACGCCGTCGAGCCCCCGCCGTCGCCGGCAAGGACGAGCTCGGCGTCGAGCGGAATGTACCCGGTGCCGCTGAGCTCGTACCCGTTGATCTCGTAGAGGGGCTGGACGGCCTGAATCGGAGGGCCGCTCACGGGCTGGGAGTTGAAAACGACGAGGTCGTACGAACCCGACTGAACGCCGTTCGGCGAGCTAACGGAGTAGTTGAAGTAGACCGCCGAGTCCCCATCGACGACCGTGAGGTTGTTGTAGAATTGGATAGTGAACGGCTCCGGAACCGTCAGGTCGGGTCCGTATGGGTAGAAGTAGCCGAATCCGGGATAGTAGAAGCCGTTCCCCTCGATCACGGTGTTCGACGAGAAGTTGAGGTCGGAGTTGGTGAAGTTCACGATCGCGTCGAGAAGGTGTAGGCTGTGGGTGCTCTGATAGTAGTAAACGACGTTCTGGGTCCAC
>JASHQN010000109.1 GCA_030039135.1 Thermoplasmata archaeon
CACGTCCCGGAAGGCGGCCTCGTCCAGGGCCTTCCACGCGGCCACTTCCTGAACGCTCGTCGGCGGCGAGCCGCGCCCGCGGCTCACCGTTAGGCCCCGAGAGACGACGGGGAGGGGTCAAACGCCGAAGAAGTGGCCGGCGCCTCGAAGCAGCTCGTGAAGGGTGATCCCGATGAGGTTCAGCGTGAACGCCCCGATCAGGATCAGGCCGGCCGCGAGAACGAGGTCGAGTACGACGCCCCCGCGTTGGCTACGGCGAAGGAACGCCCCTCGCATTCGCGCCCCGAGCCGGTACAGGTTCGAGCCTCTAAATGTACCCGGCCTACGGCCACCCACGACGTATAGCACCGGTAGATCGACCGCGGTGGCCCATCCTCTTCGGCCCGACGGCCGAGGAAATCCGCGGGCGGCGCCCGCCCGGGCTCCGGAACTCGATCCCGCCCGTTGGAGTCCGGGCCATCCGATCACGGAGGAGTCGTCTTCTTGAGAACGTAATCGAAGAACCGGTACCGGGTTCCGTCCTCTCCGGTCCATTCCGAGCGCAGTCGTGTCCTCTTCTCGGCCCGACGCAGCGCCGAAAGCAGATCACGGTTCAGTCCCTTCGCGGAGGGGCCGGACATCACTGCGGTGAGCTCGAACTCGTCCCCGGCTCGACGGACCGAACCCGCCCCGAGCAGTTGATCGAGGACGGCGCGCACCACCTCGGGCCGGTCGCTGCTCACGCGGGCGGTCAGACCGAACTGCTTCGCCACGCTCGATCCATGAGGTGGGAGCAGGTAAGCCGATCGCCGACGCAGTCCGGAGGCTCCGCTCGGTCGGTAGCAACAACCCTCTTGAGACGGCCGTGCTCTCCCCTCCCGCGACCAGAGGAGGGGGATCGACATGGCGCTCGTTTCCTTGCAGTACCGCTTTCGCCAACCGTTCCGCGCGGACGCCCGGTCCGCGTACGCGTGGTGCACCGACTATCGCGCGTCGGACGCCGCGTACTTCGGAGACCGCCGGACGAGGGCTATCCGCTGGCTCGCCGCCGATACGCTCGTCATGACCGACACGACCTACCCCAAGGGCCGCCGCGTTCGCATCCAGCGGCTGGTGCGGCTGTCGCCGGGTGAGTTGAGCTGGACCAACACGCACCTGAGCGGTCCGTTCCGCCATTCCCAGTACTGGTACCGCATCGTCGCCGACGGGCCCCAACGCTCCCATCTCGACTTCCGCGGTCTCAAGCTGGAACGGAAGGCCGCCCGGCTCGGCCGGGCGGCGACGGCGCGTCGGGCGGAGGCCGAGCGCAAAGAGGACGCGTCCTTGTGGCGGGATCGTCTCGCCCCCGCGCTCGAATCCGACCTCGGGCGGTCCGGTCGGGGCGTCGGCCGCAGACGAAAACGCTCTCGAGCGTCGGGCCGGCGCTGATCTTCCTCCCGGGACGCGGGGTCATCCGCGCGGGCTCGGCACCGTGCCCTCGACGCGGGCGAGAACGGTAAGGGCCCGCAGCGTCACCACGCGGCTGGGCGCTCCGGCTCGCTCGAGCTCGAAGGGGGTCGGCCGACGCTTCGGGTGGAGATCGTACCATCGGGCGATCGGGCCCTCGACGTCCGGGTGCTGCGCGTCGAGGTTCCAGCGACCGTCCGCTCGGCGCTTTTCCTCGAGGATCGAGAGCGCGAAGCGCAAGCGCGGGTCATCGGCGTAGCCGAGCGCGGTCAGCAGATCTAGTCCCACGAGAAGATCGTAATAGTAGTGAATCGGGTAGTGGAAACGGTACCAGGGCGCGTATCGGCCGCCCTGCCGATGGAGCTCGCGCTCGAGGAAGAACTCCGCGGCCTGCTCTACGCAACGTGCCATCGGCGCGGTCCACTTCTCTCTGGGGTAGGCCACGAACGCGCTGAGCCCCTCCCAGGAGTCGAGGTTCCGTCCGGACCCGAAGCACGACCAACCGCCCTTTGGATCCGCGGTCGAGACGAGCCACTCGAGGGCACGCCGAACGCGGGGATCTTCCTCGTAGCCGAACTCGAGAAGCGCCCGCGCCATGTTCGCCGTGAAGCAGTGATGGCCGGTGCCTTTGGAGTTCCCACCGACGCCGCCGCCGCGCAGCGGCGAGCGAGCCATCCACAGCTCGCAGGATTCCTGTACCGCGGGAAGCCCGCGGGTGAGGCCGAGGTCGGCGAGGACGAGCATCCGCCAATTGGTCGAGAGGTACTTCGGCACGTACAGGCTCTGGTCGGAGACCCACCAGCCACCGGGCCGGCGCTCGGCGAGTATCTCCGCGGCCCAGCCCCGGAGCGGAATCTCGGAGCGGATCGCGCGCAGCTCCCCGTCGGAGGCGGGCCGGCCCTCGAGGTCCCTCAGCGCCCGATACCGGACCGAGGGCTGCGAGGGATCGAGGAGCCAGTCGAGCACCCGCCGGGAGTTCATCGGGTCCGAGAAGCCTCGCCCGGCTTATCTTGCGCGCCCTCCGCGCGGCTCGGCTCGGCCGGGCGGGGGGAATCGGCTTTACCGCGGCGGAGGTGAGGCTGTCGTGGTCGCCGCATCGGATGCGCCCCAGACCGTCGCGGACTACGCGGAACTGCTCCCGCCCGAGTTCCGCACCTTCCTCGCGGCGCCGGTTCCGCAGAGCGTCACCATCCGTGGCGCGCCGGGGGTGGGCAAGACGACCTTCGCGCTGGGAGCCCTGGCCGCGTCCCCCGGCCCGAAGCTACTCGTCTCCACACGGGTCCCCCTTGCCGGACTCCGCCGGCAGTTCGGTTGGCTCGAGACGGCGGCAGGACGAGAGATCGACCTCCTCGAGTTCGTCCGGTTCCGCTCGGTGCCGTCGAGCGGGGCCCTCAACATCGACCATCTGCGGCAGACCCTGCAGGCGCGGGCGAGCGACCTCGTCGATGTGAGCCAGGTGCTGAACCTCCCCCCGGTCCTACAGGAACGCCTCACGTCCTCGCCCGATCCGCCACGGCTGATCGTCGTCGATTCCTGGGAGGCGTGGGTGGAGAACGTGCTCGGCTCTTCGGCGATCAACCTCGACCAGCCGACGACGCGCTGGGAACTGGAGCGCACGATGCTCGACGAGCTCCTCGCCACCGGGGCGAGCGTGCTGATGGTCGTCGAGCGGGACGAGCGGACGAGATTCGACTACATCGCCGACGGTTCGGTACTCCTCTCGGCCTCGGAGCTTGAGGGTCGCGAGGAGCGCTGGTTCGAGATCACCAAGCTTCGGGGCATCCGCATCCGGAGCCGGTCGTACCCGTTCACGCTCGAAGGGGCTCGCTTCCGGGCGATCGCCCCGGCCTCGTCCTGGCAGATCGGACCGCCTCGATCGGAGCCGGATCCCAATCCCCAGACGCCGACCCTCTGGCCCGGTTCGACGGCGTTCGCGAGCCAGTTCGGCCGACTCGGGCTCACGGGACCGGTGCTCGTCGAGACCGACGCGGAGACCCCCGCCCGGACTCTCTGGGCGTTCGTGGCCCCCATCCTAGAATCCGCGCTCCTGAGCGGAGGGCATGCCCTCGTTCGCCCTCCGGCGATCATCGGCGCCCAGGACGTCTGGGCGACCGTCGCGTCGGCCGCCCCACCAGCCGACCTCGAAGGGCGCCTCCAGGTCGTCGTGCCGCTCGGGAGCGCGATCCCCCCCGGCTCGCCTCCCACGGTCTTCTCGTTCGACGACGGGCTCGCGTCGCCGGAGCCGACGCCGCCGGGAAAGGGACGTGGTCCCTCGCCCCCGGTCGATCTCGCCGCGCTCTTCCCGGGGGGACCGACCGCGGGCGGGCACAACTTGCTCCTGGTCTTCCCGTCGACGATGGAGGATCGGACCGCCGAGCATCGACTGGACCGCTACCTCGCGCTCGCCGGCCGCGCGCGACGAGCCGGAGTCGCCTTCAGCTCGGTGGTGGTCACCCGGTCGGACGACCCGTTCCTCCATGAGACCCAGGCCCGGGCCCCGATCCACGTCGCCGCCCGAACGCGTCGCGGGCAGGTCTTTGTCTACGGGATCCGGCCGTGGACCCCGCTCATGGTGTTCCGGCCCGGCCCCATCGACGAAGGTCCGGCCGCGCCGTACGAGCTGATCTCGATGGTGTGACTCGGGGTCCGGCCCGGCGGGCCCACCGTTCGTCCCCTACGGAGCCGCCGGGCTAGCGGACTTACCCTTGCGGCCGAGTTCTTCCGAGCGACGGGTCGCGGCCTCGACCGCGTCCATCAGCATCGCCTTCAGCCCGCTGCGTTCGAGCGAATGGAGCGCCGTGATCGCGGTCCCCCCCGGACTCGTGACGAGGTCGCGCAGCTTCGCCGGGTGCTCGCCGGTGGCACGCACGAGCTGCGCCGAACCGACCAGCGTTTGGATCGCGAGGTGCGAGGCGACCTCCCGCGAGAGGCCCACCTTGACCCCCGCGTCGGAGAGACTCTCCAGGATCAGGAAGAGGTAGAGCGGCCCCGTGCCGCTCAGCCCCGTCACGGCGTCCATCAGCGACTCGTCGACCTCGACCGCCGTTCCGATCGACTCGAGGACGGCTTTCGCGCGCCGCCGGTCCGCGGGCCCCGCGCTCTTTCCTAGGGAGTACGCCGTCGCCGACGACCGGACCGAAGCGGCGACGTTCGGCATCGCTCGGACGACCCCGATCCCCGGTCCGGCTCCGGCTTCGAGCGACGCGGTCGGGATGCCGGCGGCGATCGAAAGCAACGTGGTCCCGGGCCGGAGCGATCCGCGGATCTGCTCGAGGACGGAGGGCAGGATCTGCGGCTTGACCGCGAGCACCACGATCGCGGCCGCCTCGACGGCGTCGCGGTTCGACCGAGCGGCGCGAACGCCGAGCCGGCGGGCGATGTCCCGGACGCGGGCGGGGTCCCGCCCGCTGAGAGTGACCCCTTGGCCTCCCGACGGCCAGGTCGCGCGGAGCCCCCGAGCCAGCGCTGCCCCCATGTTGCCGGGACCTACGATCGCGATCCGTTCCCCGGTCCGCGCCATCCGGGGGGAAGCGGTCGCGCGAGTACATGGCGCCATCGACGGAGCCCGCCGGCGCACGGGGCGGCTCTTCCCCGAGGTACCGGCCGTAACGCGGCGAAGAGGCCGTGGCCGGCGACGAACCGTTTATCTCCCGAGCCCGCCCATGCGGCGCGCGATGCGGGACAATTACGGGGGATTCGGCTCCGAGCGCCAGGCGGCCATCTACGTGACGGGGGCAACGGGGGAGGCGCCGGCTCTCCCCGTGTCACCGGAAAAGCTCGAGGCCGAAGCGGTCCGAGCACTGAGCCCGGAGGCGTTCGACTACGTCGCGGGCGGGGCGGGCTCGGAGTCGACGGTGAAGGCGAACCTCGAGGAGTTCGGCCGCTGGCAGATCGTTCCGCGCATGCTTCGCAATGTCAGCGATCGCGATACGCGGTCGGAACTGTTCGGCCAGACGCTGGCCGCCCCGGTGATCCTCGCGCCGGTCGGGGCGCTCGGCATCGTTCGCGCGGACGGAGAGCTCGCCGTCGCCCGCGCGGCGTCGTCGCTCGGCATCCCCTTCGTTGCGAGCACGCTCACGACTGCGCCCTTGGAGGAGATCGCCGCGGCGGCGGGAGAGGGACCGCGCTGGTTCCAGCTCTACTGGGGGCCGGATCGGGACGTCAACCTGAGCCTGGTCGCGCGAGCCGAGAAAGCGGGCTACGGCGCGATCGTGCTGACGCTCGATACCCGCCTCCTCGGCTGGAGGGAGCGCGACCTCGCTCGGGGCTACCTTCCGTTCCTCACAGGCGCCGGTATTGGCAACTACCTCAGCGATCCCGTGTTCCGCTCGCGCCTCCCTCGCCCGCCCGAGGAGGATCCGGTGGACGCCGTGCGCAAGGCGGTGGCTCAGATGAACGACCCGGCCTTCGGGTGGAGCGACGTCCGCTTCCTCACGGACCGAGCGCACGTACCGATCCTCGTCAAAGGCGTGCTACACCCTCAGGATGCCGTGGAGGCGATGGAATCGGGAGCGAACGGAATCGTCGTGTCGAACCACGGCGGCCGCCAGCTCGACGGCGGCGTCCCGGCGCTCCGCGCCCTTCCTGCGGTGGTCGCGGAAGTCGGTCGCCGGCTTCCCGTCCTGTTCGATAGCGGGGTCCGTCGAGGGGCGGACGCGATCAAGGCGATCGCGCTCGGCGCGCAGGCGGTGCTCCTCGGACGACCGTACGTCTGGGGGCTCGCGCTCGACGGCGAGAAGGGGGTCGTGAGCGTGCTCGAGAACTTCCTCGCCGACCTCGACCTCACGCTCGCTCTCTGCGGCGTGGCCCGGATCGCCGATGTGACGCGCGAGCTCCTCACGCCTCCGTAGGCGGAACGCCCGGGAGCGGGATCCAGGTCTGGGTTATCCTCCTGTTCGCATCCCGGACGTCCGTGACTCCGCCTTCGCCCTCTTCTCCTTCGCCGACCTCGGTCGAGCTCGTCGACCTCGAGGGCCCGCAGCGGGATCGCGCGATCCCGGTGATCCGCGACTCCTTCACGGGCATCTACCGTTGGCACGCGAAGCGGACGCTGCGTGACATCACGCACGTCCGAGGCGCCGAAGTCTCGGGCGAGCTCGTGGGCGTCTCGATGCTCGAGCGCCTCGCGCCGGAGGTCGGATACGTCTACTACCTCGCGGTGCTTTCCGCCGTTCGCGGGCACGGGATCGGGGCCCAGCTGCTGGACGACGCCCTCGAACGGTTCGCCCGCGACGGGATCACCGTCGTCTATGCTGCGGCAGAGGTCGACAACGTGCCGTCGCGCAAGCTGTTCGCCTCCCGCGGGTTCCGCGAGATAGAGCGGAGCGAACCCAGTTATCGAGAAGGAGGGCTCGGGGCGTGGGGGCTCCGCAGCCGAATGCGGGTCGTGCCGGGCGAAGTGCTGCTCGGCCGCCGGCTCACCGCGAGCGCGACGGATAACACCGAGGCGGCGCGCTCGGTGGAGGACCCGCATCGAGGTTAAGCGAATCGCGGTGTCTCGACCGCCTCGTGTCGACTCCCGCCGGTGACCGCTCGGAGCTCCCCGCCGGTCTCGGGGGCCTTCCGTTCGATCTGGGTGCGGAGGAGCTGCGCCATCGAGCGAACGATCGGCTCACGCACGCGCAGAGCGCCCTCGACGAGCTCGTCGCGCGGACCGGACCCCGGACGATCGCCTCGTTCCTCGAGCCGCTCAACCGACTGCTCAGCGACGTCCGGGACGTCAGCAGCCACGGCTCGCTCGTCTTCGCCGTCCACACGGACCCGGCCACCCGGACCGCCGGCCGGGAGGTCTCCGAGGCGGCCGACCAGTTCGTGCACGCGTTCCGGTTGAACGGAGGAGCGTACGCCGCGCTCCGCTCGCTCGACCTCGCAGCCGAGGACGACGGGACTCGGTTCGCCGTCGAAAAGATGCGGAGAGAGATGCGCCGCTCGGGAGTGGAGAAGGACGCGACGGCGCGCGCGCGCCTCCTCGAGCTGAACCGCGAGATCGACCGGGTCGCGGACGAGTACAGCGAGAACATCGCCAACCTCGAGCGAGGGATCGACCTCGATTCGTCGGCGGAGCTCGCCGGGCTCCCCGCCGACTACCGTGAGACGCATCGGCCCGGACCGACCGGGAAGATCCGCGTCACTACTCGATATCCGGATTTTCTGCCAGTGATGGCGTACGCCGACTCCTCCGACGTCCGCCGACGGCTGCTCTTCGAGTTCATGAATCGCGCGTATCCCGAGAACGTACCCGTGCTCGCCCGTCTGCTCGGACTGCGCGACGAGTACGCGCGCCGACTCGGCTACCCGAACTACGCGGCCTTCGCGATCGAAGACAAGATGGTCGCAACCCCCGACGCGGTGCGGGTGTTCCTCGGCCGCGTCGCGGGACGTCTCACCGGCCCCGCCCACGATCACCTCGAGCGGTTGCTCGCCCGCAAGCGACGGGACGACCCCTCGGCGCGGGGACTCGAGCCGTGGGAGCACAGCTTCTTCGGCATGGGGTACCTTGACCAGAGGATCCGCCGAGAGGAGTTCGGCGTCGATCTGAAGCGGCTGAGGAACTACCTACCGTACGGTCGAGTGCGAGACGGATTGTTCGCGCTGTGCGGGACGCTGCTCGGGATCCGGTTCCGGCGAGTCGCTGCCGAAGCCTGGCATCCCACCGTCGAGGTGTACGACGCCACGCTCCGCGGAAAGCCGCTCGGTCGAGTCTACCTCGACCTCGTCCCGCGGGACGGGAAGTTCACTCACGCCGCGTGCTTCACGATCCGCACGGGACTCGAGGGAGTCCAGCTTCCCCACGCCGCGCTGATCTGCAACTTCGTCGACCCGAGCACCCCAGCGGAGCGGTGTCGGCTCGAGTACGGGGAGGTCGTCACGTTCTTCCACGAGTTCGGCCACCTCCTCCATACGTTGCTCTCGGGGCACGGACGCTGGCTCTACAACAGCGCGTCGAACCTCGA
>JASHQN010000110.1 GCA_030039135.1 Thermoplasmata archaeon
GCCCTCTTCCTCGGGAGCGACGAGCGTGAAGGCATCGCCTCGCTGTTGGGCGCGGGCGGTGCGGCCGACGCGATGCACGTAGGTCTCCGGCTCGTGGGGCACATCGAAGTTCACGACGTGGCTCACGTCCTTGACGTCGACCCCGCGAGCGGCGATGTCCGTCGCGACGAGCACGCGGGATTCGCCGGTGCGAAACGACTCGAGGGCGCGAACGCGCTGGCTCTGGCTCCGGTTCCCGTGAATCACCGCCGCGCGGATCCCTCGGTGTTGAAGCTGACGGGCGAGGTGGTCGGCCCGATGCTTGGTCCGCGCGAAGACGAGGACGCTCGTCATCGCCTGATCTTCCAGCAGGTTGAGGAGGAGGTCCGCCTTTAGCTGGGAAGGGACCGGGAGGGCGAGGTGCGAGATGCCCACCGCGGCGACCGTGCGTTCCTCGACCTGAACGAGTTTCGGGTCCCGGAGGAACTGGCGGGAGAGCGCCACTACTTCGGGAGGCATCGTCGCCGAGAAGAGCATCGTCTGCCGCTCCCGCGGAAGCCGGTCGAGGATCCGGCGGACGTCCGGGAGAAACCCCATGTCGAGCATCCGGTCCGCCTCGTCGAGCACCAGGATCCGGAGCGACCGGAAGTCCACGTAGCCACGGCGCATGTGGTCGAGGAGACGGCCCGGTGTAGCGACGATGATCTCGGCCCCGCCGCGCAGCGCCCGTTCCTGGTCGGGCATGCCGACCCCTCCGTACACGGGCGCACCTCGCAGGTGCGTGTGGCCGGCCAGCTTTCGGAGAAAGCCGTCCGCCTGGAGTGCGAGCTCGCGGGTCGGGGTCAAGATGAGAGCGAGGATTCGGCCCTTCGGCTCGTCGAGGAGCCGTTCGAGAATCGGCAGAAGAAAAGCGGCAGTCTTCCCGGTGCCGGTCTGAGCCGTCCCGACGATGTCTCGGCCGGAGACGGCGTGCGGGATGGTGCCTCGCTGGATCGGGGTCGGGATCCGGTATCCGATCTCCCGAACGCCTCGCTGAAGCACGGAGTGCAGAGGGAGCTCTTCGAACGAGGTGCCCTCGGCCGGCGGCTCCGAAGGGGTCCGTTCGTCGGGGGACGGCACCATAGGCTCCTTGCCGTGGCCGGAACTCCCCCTGGTCATAAGGGAGCGCACCGGCATCGCGACGAAGGCGCCGGCCGAGAACACTGTTCGAGATTATCGAACTGGCGCTAGCTCTCGTGACGCCTCAGGGCTTCGGCGAGCCGACCCAGAGATGTTGGAGGGGGTTTCGAACCCCCCGGGGGTTCAGATCAGTGAAGAACGCCGCTCGGAAGATCCTCGACCGGAACGCGGACGAAGGCTTCGGAGTGTGGTCGCCCGGGTTCGCTCGGTCCCCGCTCGTTCGGGGTGTGGCGTGTAGCACGACCTACACGTCGATTCGTTGACGCTTCAGCGAGCGCGCTGTGCCCCGGGGACCCGATCAAGAGCGGCTCGAATACAGTCGTCGAACCACGTCCGGTAGAGGTATATGCGGCGAGGGAAGAGCAACTCGACATCCTCTACCGTTTCCAGGCCCCGCAACTCTTGCTGCACATCCTCGGCTTCGCCGATCGATTCGAGATGGGCGCCGACGTCCAATATCGGAGGAAGGGAGCCTTCGCTCCCGGTGAGAGCGCTCGAGTCAACCAAGTACGTCACGCCGGAAACCCGACGGCGTATCCAATCCGCGATGGGTCCGGAATCGTTGCCTTGTCGCAACACGACGACGAACCGTGCCACCACCGCCTTGTGGTACGCCGTGAAATCCAGCATCGGCAGGTACCAGACCGCGCGGCCGCGTACCAGTTGTTCCAGTCTTCGGACCAGTGACTTCGGGCTGATCCGGACCGAACGAGCGATTTCCTGGAAGGTTCGACGAGGCCCGAACTTGAGATCGTCCAGAATTCGATAGTCCAACCGGGTGGGAGACATCGTCGGAACCGGAGCGACGAACGGAACGCACGGCGTGACCTCTCCGGCCCCCGAGAGGCGCCCGATCAGACGACGAGAACGGTCGAGCTCGTCCGGCCGTCGGTAGGCGTAGAGGAGGGCCATCCAATCGCCGTTGTGATCGACCGCGCTGATGAGCCCGGGGATGAGGGAAAGATCCTCCAGGATCCGAGGCTTCTTACGGAGGTCTTCCACTCGCAGATTTCCTCCGGCGATCCTCGCGCCGAAAACGAGCGGGCTGGGAACCACTTCGTGGGCTCGCAGGAACCCCTGCTTCTCCCAGGCGCGGAGGCGAGCTCCCACCGTGGCCCGATCCACATGCAGCCGGCGGGCAACTTCCGATGCGGAGAGTCGCGGGTCCAGCCGCCCGAACCAGACGATTTGGTCACGGGAGAGCTCTCGTAAGATTCCCACGTCGAGCGGGTCCATCGATTTCGGAATAGCCGGGTGGGGGAAAGAACATCCTTCCGATTTGTTGAGAGATTTTCCTCAAAACGGACAGCCGTCCCGAATCCGGTCCGGATTGCGACTCGCCGCTCTCACCGCGTTGATGGCCCGGTTATGCGTGGGTCAGGTAGGTACGGCCCATGGCGACGGATGAGAATTTGGAGACCTTCCGACGAGTGATCGAACTAGGGTTCAATGAGGGAAAGCTCAACGAACTCGACACGATCGTGTCAGAGGAGTTCGTCGAACACCAGTTCATGGGGGAGTCGGGTTCGCGAGGGCTGAAGTCCCTGATCGGTCAACTCAGAACCGCCTTCCCCGACCTGAGAATGACCATCGAGGACAGCGCTGTCTCGGGCGACAAGGTGTGGGTCCGTCTTCGATGTCAAGGAACTCACAAAGGGCCCCTCATGGGAATCGCACCGACGGGTCGGAAGATCGACACAACCGCTCTCGAAGTCTGTCGGTTCGAGAAAGGCAGACTCGTGGAACACTGGGGAGTGCCCGACCGTTTTGCCGCGATGTCGCAGCTCGGCGTACTCCCGGGGCCAAGAAGGGAGTGAGCCCGGCCCAACGAACGCCAACCCCCCGTCCGAACCCCTCCCCCAACCTTAGCGAACATTCTGGTGAGTCGGTTCTCCAAACGGCTGGGTGCAGGACCCCCGTGCCGGGCATCCGCTGCCCCCGCGACCCTCAGCGAAGTTGATCGCGCTGCGGGCGCTCGCTGCAACGCGCTGTGACCTCGACGCGGGGGAATCGTTCGTGGCACAATCGCACGGTCGGTCTGCGTTCAGGGATCAAATCCGGGTACGTGAGAGGTCCAAGTCGAATTGTCGGAGGGGAGATTTCCGGAACATTTCCTATCGCTGCCCATCAACAGCCCGGGGGGAGAGCGTCGCCAAGGCAATGACCACCTCAACGGCGCTTGGTTCGCCCAGCCAACGACTGTCAGGACCGGAAACCCGAGCTTAATCTAACCGATGCAGTTTTCGAGTCGTGGCTTCGACACGACGGCTTGCCGCGATCGTCTTCACTGACCTAGAGGGCTTCACCCGACTCGCCCAAGAGGACGAAAGGGGAGCGCTCAAGCTGCTTGCGGAGCAGGAGCAACTTATCGGTCCGCTCCTCGCGGCCCATCACGGTCGGAAGATCAAGTCGATGGGCGATGGGCTCCTTCTCGAGTTTCCCAACGCCCGAGATGCAGTTGAGTGGGCGGTCGAGTTCCAGCGGGCGGTACGCGAACGCGATGCTCTAGGGGGATCTCGATCGTTGAGCGTTCGCGTCGGCATCCACGTAGGCGACGTCGAGCAAGCCGATTCCGACATCCTCGGGGATGCCGTCAACATCGCCGCCCGGATTGAACCGCTCGCGGAACCCGGGGGCGTCTGCATCAGCCGCCCAGTGTACGACCAGGTGCACAACAAGCTCGCGTTCCCCTTGGTTAGTCTCGGAGCGCGGCCGCTCAAGAACGTGAAGGAACCGTTAGAAGTGTTCAAGGTGGTACTGGCGGGATCGGGCGCCGGAGTCACGAGCATGCCGGAAGTCGATCGAAATCGGATCGCGATACTCCCCCTCGCAAACTTCAGTCCCGATCCGGGGGACGCGTACTTTGCCGATGGCCTGACGGACGAGATCATTTCCACCGTCTCGGGAATCGGGGGCCTCACCGTGATTTCGCGAACCTCTGCGATGCGGTACAAGCAGACGTCGAAGAGCATGACCGAGATCGGCCGCGAGCTAAGGGCCGGAAAGCTGCTCGAGGGCAGCGTCCGGAAGTCCGGGAATAAGGTACGGGTCACCGTCCAGCTGATCGATAGCGAAAGCGACGCCCACCTCTGGGCGCAGAGCTACGACGGGAATCTCGACAACGTCTTCGAGACCCAGTCCGACATCGCCCGCAAGATCGCAGAGGCGCTCAAGCTGCCCACGCCGGCGGCCGGGGGTCGCCCCGAACATCCATCCTCGTACGCGCTTTGGCTCCAGGCCCGTACTCTCTGGAACAAGCGAACCCCCGAAGCCAACGAGCAGGCAATTCTCCTCTTCACCGACGCTCTCAAGGTCGACCCCAACTCGGCACGTGTGACCGCGGGCCTTGCACGCTGTTACACTACGGCAGAGGGCTACGGTTGGATGGACAAGAAGGAGGCGCACGAGAAGGCGGAGCCGCTCGTCCGCCATGCCCTCGAACTGGACGAGACAGTTCCCGACGCCCATCTGGCCCGAGCGGACCTGATTGCGGGGAGCGACTGGCCCGGTGCCGAGGCAGAAATCAAGAGGGCCCTCGCACTGAACCCCAGCGACGCGGACTCCCACCAATGGTATGGGAGTATCCTGCGGGGGATGGGTCGGCTGGACGAGGCCCTGGTTGAAGCGCGAAAGGCGTACGACCTGGACCCGCTTCCAGCGAGCCGCCAATGGTTCGTGGCGGTCTCCGCCTTCTTCGCCGATCGCAACGAGGAAGCAATGAGCGCCTGCACTAAGCTCATTCAGACCGAGCCGGGGTTTGCCGCGGCCTATCTCGGGCGGGCAGTCCTGACGTCAATCAAGGGCGATCGGGAGCAAGCGTACCGCGCCCTACAGACGTATCGTAAACTAACCAACGAGTTGGCGTACCTCTCCCTCCAGGCCAGGGTCGAGGCCCATCTAGGTAACAAGACGGAATCGGCCCGTCTCGTGGACGAGGCGCTATCGCGGTTCGAAGCAGGTCAAACCGCGGAGACGGAAGACGAAGGCTATCCGTATCAGGTCTCCTTTGCGTGCGCCCTCATCGGAGACAGCGAACGATTCTTTCGGGTAGTGAACTATCTCGTAGACCACAAACTCATGGGGCCGGGCGAGCTCCGTGACCCCTCCTACCGCAGCATGAGCCGAGACCCCCGATTCGGGCAGATTCTCCAGAAGGTCCGGCGATCCTACGGAATCCCCGACTGAGTTCGCTGATCGCTGGGCGAGGCAGCGGGACGGC
>JASHQN010000111.1 GCA_030039135.1 Thermoplasmata archaeon
CCACCGCTTCGGAGCCTTCACGCTTCCCGTGATCGAGAAGTCCCACTCATCGAGCGGGGTCTGCGGTGTCGGCCCGGCGGAAAGCACGGGGAATCCGCTCTCGAGATGCTGTCCCGGTGGAAGGCGTCCGGAGACGTCGGCCTGCTGGCGCCGACCCTTGAAGCCGCGAGAGATGAACCCCCCGCTCATCCGCTCGGATCTCCCGGAATCTACCGGGGTATTCAACGCCATCCCCCTCTAACCCGAATACGAGGAACTTCCCGCCGCGGGTCCAGCCCACCCGATCCCCCGCCGGGTCGCCCGACAGTCGTCGTACCCGCGTCGACCGTCACCGCTTCGCCGCGGAAAAGCCCCACCGGACGGGGGATCCCCCGACCTCGAGAGTGTTGGCGTTCCATTCCGTCGGTCCTCGGCAGCGGGGCGCTCGAGAGGAGCGTCGAACGTCTCATAGCAAAACCCTGCGGGCCCGGCGAACGTCGGCCGCCGCATCCAAGGGGTTGAGGGCGACACCTCCTATCGTGACAGCGTGGCCTGTCGAAGTCGCGCGGCCGGACGCCAGTCTGTCATCAATCCGCTGGATGAGCGGAACGGGTTCGCAGACGCCTAGCCACCAAGCGTTAAACAGTTGTCCAACAATTATTAAGTAGGAGTTAATATCTGTTAAACGGCGTGCGAACCGCTCGGGCCGAAGCTCCAGCGACCCGATTCCTCGGCGTGCGCCTCACGCTCGAGGAAGAGGCGCTTCTCGAGCAGTTCCGATCGACGAACGAACTCCGGACTCGCTCCGACGCGGTGCGGGCCCTCGTGCGCGCGGCGGCGGAGAGCCGTCCCGCGGACGTGGCGGTCCCGCCCACGCTGCGGAACGAGCTCGAGGAACTCGTCGAGGACGGCTACACCCGGGATCTGGAGAGCGCGGTGACGCTCGTCCTGACCCTCGGGTTGAGCGAGCTCGGCCGGATTCACGCGGAACGGCTCGCCGCGCTACGCGATCACGCGCGGAGCTCGGCGGGCCGCCGGGAGAACCGGCGTCGGGCGGATCGCGAGGGACGGGGGCTCCTCGGGCGCTAGGTCCCCAAGGGCGGGGTTGGTTGCAACATGGAGACGATCGGGAAGGCGTGGAGCGCGCGGAGCGGATTCATCTGTCGACTGTGCCGGCAGGACGCCAAGCATAATGAAGTGCTGCACATTTCCTATTGTCCCGTCCACGGTCTGAGCTCCCCGCTCGATGCGCTCCCGTGGCGGCCGGAGATGAGAGTATCCCGCGCCTCTACACCCGGACGGGCGACCGAGGCACCACCGGTCTCGCCGGTGGTGCGCGCGTAGACAAGGACTCCCCCCGCATCCGCGCGTACGGCACGTTCGACGAGCTGGGCTCCGAGCTCGGCGTCGTCGACGCGAGCCTTCCCGAGTCGCTCGGCGACGTCCGTGCGGTGATCACCCGCCTCCAGCACGAGCTCTTCCTCGCCCAGAGCGAGCTTGCGGCCGCTCCCGGTGGCAAAGTGCCGGGCGCTCGGATCCAGCACCGGCACGTGCGCCGGTTGGAGGAGGATATCGATCGATTCGACGCCGCACACCCCGAGCTGCACAGCTTCGTGCTTCCCCGAGGCTCGCGCCCCGGAGCTGCGCTCCACGTCGCGCGAACGGTCGCCCGGCGGGCCGAACGCGAGTTGTGGGCGCTCCATCGGACCGAGCCGCAGCGTGAAGAGCTCCTCGCCTGGGCGAATCGCGTGAGCGATCTTCTTTTCGCGCTCGCCCTCGCGACGAACCACGCGCTCGGTGTGGCCGAGGTCGCGCCCGACTACTCCGTGTAACGCGCCGGGGAGGTGAGCGCCATGGAGGTCGGGATCGTCGGAAAGCCGAACGTCGGGAAGTCGACGTTCTTCAACGCGCTCACCCTGCTCGACGCCCCGATGGCGCCGTACCCGTTCACGACGACGGTGCCGAACCGCGGCGTCGGGGCCGTGCGCGCGAAGTGTCCCCACCCCGAGAAGGGGACGCCCTGCGCGCCGGGGAACGCGAAGTGCGTTCACGGCGTGCGGTGGATACCGGTGAGCCTGGTCGACGTCCCCGGGCTCGTGCCGGGGGCGCACGAGGGGAAGGGGCTCGGGCACCGATTCCTCGACGACCTCCGTGCGGCGGACGGGTTCGTTCAGATCGTCGACCTTTCGGGAGCGACGGACGCGGAAGGGCGGATCGTGCCACCCGGGAGCCACGACCCGGCGGAGGAGGTGAACTGGCTCGAAGTGGAGCTCGTCAGCTGGGTCGCGGAGATCCTTTCGCGCGACTACGAACGCCATGCGCGGTCGACCGAGCTCGACGGGAAGAAGGTCGAGGAGTTCCTCGCCCAGCGCCTCACCGGCCTCTCGATCCCGCCGCACGCGATCTCCGCGGCATTGCGAACCGTACCGGTCGACCGGACGCACCCGTCGCGCTGGTCCGTCGAGGACCGTGTCGCGCTCGCGGGAGAGCTGTTGCGAGCGGCGAAGCCCCGACTCGTCGCGGCCAACAAATGCGACCGGGCCTCGAGCGAGGCGCTCCATGCACTCGCGCAGGAGGTCGCGCCTCTCCCGGCGGTCCCGACCTCGGCCGAGGCGGAGCTGACCCTCCGTCGCGCGGCGCGGGCGGGGCTCGTCGAGTACGCGCCGGGCGACCCGTCGTTCACGATCCCCGAGCCATCTCGGCTCTCTCCCCCGCAGCAGAAGGCGCTCGAGGGGATCCGCGCGATCCTGAGCCACTGGGGCTCGACCGGCGTGCAGGGCTCGCTCGAGTCGATGGTGTTCGACCGCCTGCGCCAGATCGTGGTGTACCCCGTCGAGGACGAGACGCACTGGACGGACGGGCAGGGTCGGGTCCTTCCCGACGCGCTCCTCGTTCCGGCGGGCACGACCGCGAGCGAAGTCGCGTTCCGCGTCCACACCGACCTCGGCCGGAACTTCATCCGCGCGATCGACGGGCGCACGCATCGGGCGCTCGCCGCCGACCACGCGGTCGAGCCCAACTCGGTGATCCGGATCGTCGCGCGAAAGTGATCGGCGCCGTCAGCCCGCCGGCGCCTCGTTCGCGAGGCTGACCCCGCTCGGCGCCGCGCGCACGACGAACGGGAGGCCCCCGGCGCGCGCGAGCCGTCGTACGAGGTCGGTCTCCTCGCCGGGCTTCGGGAGCGCCACGATCGAGCCGCCCGCGCCGGCTCCGGTGAGCTTGGCCGCTTGAGCGGCTGGCCCCGCGGCCTCGATCAGCGCCTCGAGCCGGGGGTGGGAGACGCCCACCTCGCGCAGCAGCTCCTGGTTCCTCGTCATCAGCTCCGCGACGCGGGCGCGATCGCCCGAGCCGACCGCATCGATCCCTTCCTCGGCCACCCGGCGGAACTCCGCGAGGAGGGCCGGGCCGTCGGGCCGCGAAAGGCGCTGGCCGACGGCCCGCACCGCGTCCGCGGTCGATCGGGGGATTCCCGAGTGGGCGACGACCCAGAGCCAGCCGGGGTCTTCGACGCGTCGGACCTCCCAGCGTCGGTCCCCATCCCGTACCGTCCAGAGCGGATCGCCGGAGCCGCCGTTGACGGCAAGGAAGCCTCCGCCGATCACGGCCGCGGTGTCGCCCGGGCTCCCCACGCCCTGAGCCCCCCGCTCGATCTGGAAGCTCCTCTCCGCGAGGGTCGGCCGGTCGATTCCCCCGGTCGCCGCGCCGAGGCCGGCGGCCAGCGCGGCCACGAACGCGGCCGACGAACCGAGCCCGGCCGCCCTCGGGATGCGGGAGAGCGCTCGCACCTCGATCGGCCCGCCCCCCGCCCAGAGGCTATCGAGCGCCTGCGCGAAGTACCGGTTGCGGGTCCGCGCCTCGGCGTCGCCGTTGAGGCGGGTGACGGCACCGGGGGCCACATAGACCTGCGTCTCGAGATCGAGCGCGAAGAGGAGCTCCGGCGCCCCGTGGACGACCGCATGCTCGCCGAAGACGATGCACTTTCCCGGTGCGCGCACGGCGACCGGGAGCGGATGGGCCGGGATGGCGGGAAGGGCCTCGCCCATCAGCGGCCTCGTCGCCGGACGATCTTCTTGCCTCGGGCTCGAGGAACGATCGCCTGACGTGCGCGGGACCGTCGGCTCGCCGGAGGGATGCCGCCGAGCCGATCGAGGACGACCGCGACCGCCGCCACCTCGCTGTGGGGTTGATGGCCGACCGCGACGTTGAGGTCGGAGAGCCGATAGAGATCCGGCGGCACCTTCGCCCCTCCGACCACGAGCAGGACGTCGGGCGAACGCCGGATCCGCGGAAGGACACGATCGAGCGGGAGCCCGTACATCGTGAGGTGGACGACCAGTCCCCCGTACGAGCGGATCACGCTCTTCCAATCTTCGACGCCGACGATCTCAAACCCCTCGCCCCACGACCGCCCGACGGCGGCGATCCGGGCGGCGAGGGCGGGGTCCGGTGGGTGGAGGTACATGCGCCGGGCGCCGAGCGCCCGTGCCGCGAGCGCGAGATGGGTGGTGAGCCGAGGGTCCCGACCCGCGCGGTGGCCCACTCGGAGGACCGAGACCGCCGGAGCGCCGCTAGGCGCTCGCGTCGGCCTGGAACCGCTCGATCCGGTGACCACGGTACTCCAGCTTCTCGGAACGCTTCACGAGCCCCTTGAGCCGCGTCGGCGACATCCCGAGCTCCTCGGCCACGTCGGAGAAGAACCGACCCTCGGGGCCGACCGCATCGTAGATCTTCTGCTCGATCTTGGCGTACTCTCTCGGGCTCATCATCGCGATCGCGAGCACTTCCGAGACCTCGGCGAGGGGGCTCGTCGTGTTGACGTTGATCGTCGAGTAGTAGAAGTGGTAGCTCTTCTCGGGTTGCTTACGTCCCTCGCGGGCGACCCAGCGGGTGTCGATGAGGCGCAGCTTCTCGAAGAAGCTGAGCGCCTTCAGACCCTCCTGGCCGAACTCGCGCTCGATGTCCTCGCCCGTGAGCCAGCTCTCCCCGAGCCGCTGAACGAGTTTCAGCTTGACCGGCGAGTCGACCGCCCTCAAGATGGAGACGAGGTCGCTCACGTCGTTGACGACCTTGATCCGATGGACCGATGCCGACAACATTCTCACGTCCCGCGGTCCGTTCCCGGACGGGTCGCTTGGGTCAGCATACGCCGGTACTTCCCGTACCGGTCGGTCGGACTGAACCGCGCCGGATGCGGAGTACGGGTCTCGGCCCCGCAGTCCGGGCACTTCGCGCGCAGCGTGTACCGTCCACACTCCCGGCAGACGCGGAGCAGCGACTCGGTCATGCGCGGACGAACGAGCCCTCCCCGCCGGCGGCGGTGATCGACTTGATCGCAGCATCCGTGGCGCGCTTCAGGGTCTCCTCGGCCTGCTTGTACTGGCCCGCGGTGACGCGAACGCGGTACTTCGGCGCGCCGACGTAGTGCACCTCGACCGCGGCCGGATCGACCTTCTCCGCGGCCTGGAGAGCGGCCCGGACGTGCTCGACACCGTCCGGTGTCGGGTCCGAGACCGAGAGGGTGCCGAGGATCGTCACGCGGGGCGGGACGATGTTCTCCCGCGCGACCTTTAGGAACGCGGTGACCCACGGGGCCTTCTCGTTCTCCTTCTGGAACCGCTTCGCGTCCGCCGAGGCGATCTCGAACGCCGCGAAGAGCGAGCCGTACCGCTCGACCAGCGTCGCCCCGAAGAGATCGCTCGCCTGGTCCGGGGTGATCTTCAGCCCCTGGGCGACCTGCTCGACGAGCCGGAGCGCTCGCCCTTCGTTCTTCCACTGCTGAACCTTCTCGCGCCGCTGATGGTCGTTGATCCGCTTCAGCGACAGATCGATCTGGTTCTTCGACGGATCGACCCGAAGGACCCGCGCGACGATCTTCTGGCCTTCCCGAATGTGATCGCGAATGTACTTGACCCAGCCGGTCGCGACCTCCGATAGGTGGATGAACGCCTCCCGCGCTCCATACTCGTCCAGCGTGACGAACGCCCCGAAGTTACGGATCGAGGTGACGGTCCCGATGACGAGGTCGCCCTCGTCGGGGTACTCCGCGCGCAACGGCATACCCGCCCAGATCCCCGGCCTAGCCCGTGAGCGAGCGAACGAGCTCGCCCCGGAGCTTCGCGAGGCCGCCCGTTGGAGTAGCGAGCGTCGCGCCACAAACGCCGCAGTTCACGACGGTCGCCGGCCGGCTGAAGACGGTCTGCTCGGTCGAGCAGTCCGGGCACTTGACGACCCAGAATGGAGAGGGACCTCGCATCGGCGGAATCCTCAGTGCCGCTCCACGAGCTCGAGCGTTGAGGCGCGCCAGCTCGCGGGCTGAACGGTGTAGTGGCACTTCTTGCATCGGTACTTGAGGTAGACCCGGCGGACGGCCTTCGCTCGGCCCTCGGGCTTCGGCCGCGGAAAGCCCCCGTACCCCGACGTAGCGCGACGGAATCGGCGCTGGCCCCACTTGAGCTCCGAGGCCGGGCGCTTCTTCCCCTTCTCGACCTCGTGCTCCGTGTGCGTCTTGCACCTCGGGCAGTACGTTGACACGGTCTTAGGATAGTGCATCGGGGGCGCTCGAAACGCGACGTCTATATAGGGCTAGGGGGAGCGCGGGGCGGTCCCCACCGCGTCCCGAGGTGGGACCGGACCGGTTTCGCCCCCGAAGCTCGCCGGTCTCTCGACAGCGCCGGCGTCAAGCCTATGTACTGAGGCCCGCTCGGCCGCGCCGCCCCTCGAGGGGAAAATGGCCGATCGTCCGTCCGTGGAAGCCGTCGCCGAGGCGCTCGCGAAATCGCCCGAGCGCACCTTCCCGCAGACGGTCGAGATCGCGGTCAACCTCAAGGACCTCGACCTCTCCGTCCCGAAGAATCGGTTGGAGGACGAGGTCCCGTTGCCGAACGGGCGCGGTAAGCCCGTGCGCGTCGCGGTGTTCGGCTCGCCCGAGCTGTTGCAGAAGGTCCGCGGGGTGGCCGATGTCGTCGTGGCCGCGAACGAGCTCGATGACTTCGCGAAGGACAAGAAAGCGGCCCGGAAAGCGGTCAATCGCATCGACTTCTTCCTCGCTGAGGCCCCCCTGATGCCCACGATCGGCCGCCGGCTTGGCGTCGTCCTCGGCCCCCGCGGCAAGATGCCCCGTCCGGTCGCGCCGGGCAGTGATCCGACCAACCTCGTCAACGCCCTCAAGCGCTCGATCCGGATCCGGTCGAAGGGCAACCGCACGTTCCACGCCCCGGTAGGCACTCAGGCGATGCCACCGGAGAAGATCGCTCAGAATGTCGATGCGGTGCTGAACCGCATCGTCGGGAAGCTCGAGCGCGGCCGGACGAACATCGAGTCGGTCTACGTCAAGACCACGATGGGTCCCGCCGTGCGCCTGTGGTGAGGGAGACGATGCCGGGCCGAGGTTCCGTCCCTCCCGATCGCCTCGAGCGCGTCGCCTCGCTCGAACAGATCCTCGTCTCGCGGCCGATGACGGCCCTGGTCGGGATCCGCGGCGTCCCCGCGGCGGCGCTGCAAACGATGCGACGCGAATTGCGCCAACGCGACCATCCGATCCGTGTCGCGACGAACAGCTCGCTCCGGCATGCGATCGAGAACGCCTCTCAACAACGTCCCTCGCTGCGGCCCCTGCTCGACCACGTGGAGGATCAGACCGCCCTCCTAGCGGCCGAGGGCAACCCGTTCTCGCTCTACCAGGAGTTCTTGAGGACCCGCTCACCGACCCCGGCCCGGGGCGGGGAAGTCGCGCCGCGGGACATCGTAGTCCCCGCCGGTACGACGAACTTCAAACCCGGCCCGATCGTAGGCGAGCTCCAGCACGCGGGATTCCCGGCGGCGATCGAGAAGGGGAAGGTCGTCCTCAAGAAGGACGTCACGATCGTCAAAGCGGGCCAAACGATCTCCCGCGAGGTCGCCGGGCTTCTGACCCGCCTCGAGATCTATCCGCTCGAGGTCGGGCTCACGCTGCGCGCGCTCGTCGACGGCGACACGTTCTACCCGCCGACCGTTCTCGCGATCGACCTTGCGTCCCGACGGAAGGACCTCGCGCGCGCCGTCCGGGGGGCGTTCGGCCTCGCGCTCGAGGTTGGCTACGCGACCCCCGAGACCGCCCCGCTCCTACTCGTCCGCGCCCACCGCCAGGCGCTCGGACTCGCGATCGCGGCCGGTTTCGTCACGCCCGAGACGATCGAGCCGCTCTTCGCCAAGGCGATGCGCGAGGCCGCGGCGGTCGCCAAGCTTACAGGCACGTGAGGGTCCCCCCAACGTCCACGGAGTGAGAACAATGGAGTACGTGTATGGTGCGCTGCTGCTCAACGCCGCCGGAAAACCGATCGACGAGAAGGCGCTCACGAGCGTGCTCTCTGCGGCCGGGCTCGCCCCGGACGCGGCGCGCGTGAAGGCGCTGCTCGCGTCCATCGAGGGCGTCAACCTCGCCGAAGTCCTCGCGAAGGCGGAGACGTTCGCCGCCCCTGCCCCGGCCGCGGCGCCGGCGGAGAAGAAGGAAGGCAAGGGCGAGAAGAAGGAAGAGGAGAAGAAGGAAGAGAAGGGCGTGACCGAGGAAGAGGCGGCCGAAGGCCTCTCCGCGCTCTTCGGCTGACGCGGACGTAAGTCGCGCCGCTCCGCTTAAGAAGCGCAGCTCGGTGTCTCCGTACGGAGGCACCCCGCTCCCGCCGTAACGAGCCATGCCGGCCCGGGACCATTGCGGCGTCGTCGGCGTGTCGCTCCAAGGGAAGGGGGCCGCGCCGTACCTCTTCCGTGGCCTGCGCGCGCTCCAGCATCGTGGGCAGGAGTCCGCCGGCATCGCCACGACGAGCCATCGCATCCTCCATCAGCGCAAGGGGATGGGGCTCGTCCACGAGATCTTCACGCAGGAGATGCTCGACGCGCTCCGCGGATCGACCGGGATCGGCCACGTGCGCTACCCGACCACGGGCGCGACCGACCTCGAGAACGCCCAGCCGATCGTCTTCAAGCTGCGCGGCGCTGACGCGGGGCTCGCCGCGAACGGCGACCTCGTGAACTACGAGCGGATCCGCCGGCGGATCCAGATGCAGGGCATCGAGCTCCTCGGGAACGCCGACACCGAGACGATGGCGCAGGCGATCGCGCTCGAGTACAACCACTCCCGCGATCTCGACGCCGCGATCCGGCGCACGTGCCCGGAGCTCGTAGGGGGCTACGCGGTCGTCCTCGTCACGGGCAATCAGGTCTACGCGTTCCGGGACCCTCTCGGCATCCGCCCGCTCGTCTTCGGGACGATCGAGGGCGGCGTGGCGGTCGCGAGCGAGTCGGTCGCCCTCGAGCTGATGGGCGGCAAGGCGGTCCGCGACGTCCTCCCGGGGGAGGTCGTGGTCCTCGAGAGGGGCCAGCTCGCCCGGACCTCGCGCATCCCGAGCTCAGGGGAGCGGGCGCATTGCATGTTCGAATGGGTCTACTTCTCACGTCCGGACTCGATCGCGGAGAACATCCCGATCTACGAGGTCCGCCACCGCATCGGTCTGCGCCTCGCGCGCGAGTCTCCCGTCCAGTCCGATCTCGTCGTCCCCGTGCCCGACTCGGCCCGTCCGCAGGCGCTCGGCTTCGCCGAGGGCTCGGGGATCCCGTACGCGGAGGCGTTGATCAAGAACCGGTTCGTCGAGCGCACGTTCATCCTCCCCGACCAGAAGCGTCGGGAGCTCGAGGTCCGGGTCAAGCTCCACCCGGTCCCGGGGCTGCTGAAGGGCAAGCGCGTTGTCCTCATCGATGACTCGATCGTCCGCGGGACGACGCTCCGGGAGATCGTCCAGATGGTCCGCGGGGCCGGGGCGACTCGGGTCGACGTTCGGATCGGATGCCCGCCGATCCGGGCCCCCTGCTACTTCGGCGTCGACATGAAGGACCGGCGGGATCTCGTCGCTCACGGGCGCAGCGAGGACGAGGTCGCGCGGATCGTCGGCGCGGAGAGCGTCCACTACATCTCGATCGATGGGCTCGTCGAGTCGATCACGCTACCGGCCGAGAACTTGTGCTTGGGCTGCCTCACGGGGAAGTACCCGGTCGAGGTCCCCGAGGAGCACCGGCGGTTCCAGAAATCCCTCGAGGAGTTCTAGGGTGTGGCGACGGCGGTCGTCGTGGGACGGGGCGCCGACCTCTTCCTCGTAGGGCC